>NZ_JAPZSK010000003.1 GCF_027531815.1 Gemmatimonas sp.
GCCCCCCCGCCCCCCGACCGCCGCCCCCAGACGCCCAGCGCAGCGTCGGCCAGACCGGAGCCCCGACCCCGACTGCGGTAAAGACCTCAACCCGGGCCCAAACCCCGACTGGAGGAAGACCCCGACCGTGGTGGCCGTACCCCGACCGTCGTGGCCGTACCCCGACCGTCGTGGCAGTGCCGCGACCACACCCCCGACCACGACCGCGCCGCCCTCGCCCGACCTGGTTCGCTCGCGTTGCCGCTGCCGCCGCTCGCAGGCTCGCCGGCTAGAGAATGCCCGCGACCTTCCCCGCCGACTTGAAGGCCTCGACGACCGCGTCCAGATCGTCCCGCGTGTGCGCTGCGCTCACCTGGCAGCGCACGCGCGCCTCACCCTTGGGCACCACCGGAAATCCGAAGCCGGTCACGAACACGCCGCGCTCGAGCAGCAGATCGCTCATGCGAATGGCCAGCGCGGTCTCGCCCACGATGATCGGCACGATGGGTGTTTCGCCGGGGAGCGGCTTGAAGCCCGCTTCCTGAATGGCGGCCCGGAAGTAGCGGGCGTTCTCGTGCAGCTGCGTCACCAGCTCCGGGTGGGCCTCGGTGTACCGTACGGCGGCGAGCGCACTCGCGGCCACGGTGGGCGGCAGCGCGTTGGAGAAGAGCTGCGGGCGCGAGCGCTGCGTCATGATGTCGCACAGCGCGGAAGGCCCGGCAATGAACCCGCCGGCCGCCCCGCCCAGTGCCTTGCCAAGCGTGCTCGTGATGACGTCCACCTCACCGACCACGCCGAAATGCTCGGCCGTGCCGCGTCCCGTCTTGCCCAGCACGCCGGTGGCGTGCGAGTCGTCCATCACCACGATCGCGCCTTCCTCGCGCGCGATCTGCAGAATGTCGGGCAGCTTCGCGATGGCCCCTTCCATGGAGAAGACGCCGTCGGTCCAGATGATCTTGCGCGGGGCGCCCTTGTGGGCACGCAGCTTGTCGCGCAGGTCGTCCATGTCGGCGTGCTTGTAGACCGCCGTGGTGCACTTGGTGATCGACTTGGCGAGCCGAACGGAATCGATGATGGACGCGTGGTTGAGGGCGTCGGAAATGACGAAGTCACCCTCGCGTGCGATGGTGGGGGTGAGGGCTTCGTTGGCGTTCCACGCCGACACGTAGCTCATGCTGGCCTCGGTGCCCACGAAGCGGGCGAGCGCGGCCTCCAACTCGCGGTGCACGGTGAAGGTGCCGCAGATGAAGCGCACGCTGGCGGTGCCGGCGCCGAATTGATGGAGCGCATCCACGCCGGCCTGCACCACGCTCGGCGCATTGGCGAGCCCGAGATAGTTATTGGAGGAGAGCACGATGACTTCCCCGCGTCCCTCCATGTGCACGCGCGCCCCTTGCGGTCCTTCGATGTAGTTGAGGCGCTTGTAGGTGCCGGCGGCCTTCAGCGCATCGAGTTCCTGCTGCAGTTCGGTAAAGAGCGACATGGTCGTGGTCGTGGTCGGAGTTCGGGTCGTGGTACTGCTACTACGGTCTGGGCACTGCTACAGCGGTCGGGGTACCGCCACGGCGGTCGGGGTCTTCCTCCAGTCGGGGTTTGGGCCCAGGTCGGGGGCTGTACCGCCGTCGGGGTCGGGGCTCCGGTCTGGCCGACGCTGCGCTGGGCGTCTGGGGGCGGCGGTCGGGGTCGGGGCTTGGGGCAAACTGTCGGGGAACACAACGCCGACCTACGCCCAAACTACGCCCCCCCACCCCCCCCAGCCCCCGCCCCCCCCGACCCCCGCCCCCCCCGACGCCATGCGCAGCGTCGGCACGACCGAAGCCCCGACCACGACAGGCGGCGGCGGGGTCGGGGTCGGGGTCGAGGCCCGGGGCTACCCGTCGGGGCACACCACGCCAACCCACGACCCCCCGCCCCCCCGCCCCCCCGCCCCCCGACCGCCGCCCCCAGACGCCCAGCGCAGCGTCGGCCAGACCGGAGCCCCGACCCCGACTGCGGTAAAGACC
>NZ_JAPZSK010000004.1:300000-569960 GCF_027531815.1 Gemmatimonas sp.
CAACGTGGGTGCCCTCATGGAACGGCTCCACCATGTGCGCGAGGGGGCCACCCCCGATGCGCTCGTGGCCGCCGCCGAACCCTGGCTGCACATGCCGGAGGTGGCCGGCCCGCTCTATGAACGGGTGGTCGACCACCAGCCCAACAACGCGCGCGCCCTCGTCATTCTTGCCAACGCCTATTGGCTCTCGGGGCGCGGCCCCGAGGTCGTGGGGGAACTGGCCTCGCGCGCCCTGGCCGCCGACCCCGACAATCGCGGGGCCTGGCACATGTGGGCACTCACCGAAGGCAACCAGCGCGACCGCACCATTCGCTGGGTGCAGGTCACGCAGCGGTTCCCCGATGACATGCTGGCCAAGGCGGCGCTCGCCGACAACGCCGCCTCGCTGGCGGCGGCCGAGCACGACCGGGAAGCGCTCGCGCTGGCCATCGGGGCCTACGAGGAGCTGTGGAACAACTCGCCCAACGCCCAACAGCGAGCCGCACTCGAGACCGCGCTCAACACGTTGCGCAACTACCAATTCTGAGTAGCCGATGACCGAGCCCACCACCGGCGGTCCGCCGCACGATCACGCCGCCGCGCGCCCGGCCCCCCCGGGGGAAAGCGCCGCCCTCACCGAGTTCCGGCAGTTCCGCGAGCGCATGAACACCCGCATCCTCGGCGAGAACAATCTCGTCATCAACCGGTTCTTCAATCTCGACGGCCGTGCCTACGAAGGCGGCGCGCTCGACGTGAAGACCAAGGAACTGCTCGGCCTCGTGGCCTCGCTCGTGCTGCGCTGCGACGACTGCATCACCTACCACGTCGTGCGCTGCGCCGAAGAAGGCGTGACGCGCGATGAGATGTTCGAGACGCTCAGCATCGGACTCATCGTGGGCGGCAGCATCGTCATTCCCCACCTGCGCCGCGCGGTGGATCGCTGGGATGACTGTGAGCGCCTGCGGGGCTAGGGCTTCGCAATCGTCTTCGGATTTCCATCCGACACGAACCGCGCCCACTTGCCCCCCACCTTGTCCATCTCGTTCAAGGTGGTCGTGAGGTTGGTTCCCCCCTGCAGGGGGACTCGTGGCAGCGCGCGGGGATTGAACTGGGGGTCGAACGGGCTGCGGGCCGGACCCCCAGCCACCTCGAACACCGCCTCGTGGGCGTACGACACCGTACGCTTCGCCTTCGTGTCATACCACGACCCCTTCAGCGTCAGGGCCCGATTCTTCGGCCACAGCCCGTAGGGCAGCGCCATGCCGCGTACCTGGTAGCCGGGCACCGCACTGTCGATCGCCAGCACGCCGCGCGCCAGCTGCTCCTGGACCACCGCGTCGCTGTACTTGCTGAGCTTCGCGTGCCAGAGCGTATGGTTGCACAGTTCGAAGCCCTGCTGATGGAGGAACTGCACTTTCTTGAAGCGCCACGCCGACTGCTGCCCCTGAATCCCCTTTTCGCCGAAGAAGGCGTGCCCGGCCTCCGCCGCGGGCAGCATGCAGAACAGTCCCTTGGGCTTCCAGTCGGGATGGGTGCGAATGAAGTCGAGCAGGATGCCCACCGCGCTGGTCGGGTCCACCACCAGCTGGCCATTGCGCTCGAGGTACCGGAACTGACTCGGTGAGGCGTCGTCGAAGGTGAACAGGACCGGCGTCTTTCCGGCGGGCACATCCAGTGTCTTGTCCAGGATCTCCGACAGGTTCACCGGCACGTAGCCGCGCCGGTGCAACTCGGCCAGCTCCGCCCGGAACCGCTCGCGCGACACCTTGTAGGTGCCGTCCTTCTCCACCACCTGATGCCACTCCACGATGGGGAACCGGCCGAGCTCGTTGGGCACGCGCGTCGCCGGCGGCGTGGCACTTTGTGGGGGGTGGGTCCGTAGGAGGGGATGAGCCGACGCCAGGGTCGGCGCCAGCACGGCCGCGGCAACCACCGCCGCGGCAACCACGGCCGCGCCACGGCGTGTCAGTATGTGGACGATACGAACGGTGCGGGGAACGGGAAACGGGCTGACCATGACAAGCGTGCGGCAGGTGCGGAGACCGGTGAGGCGATGAGCGAGCAACCTAACGAGTCGGTCTCCGCGCCGGTGACTGGTGCTGGCGATGCGGGGGGGCCCGCGCGCACCGCGGGGTGGCGGGTGTACTGGGAGGCCGTGCGCCCGCGCCTCAGCCGCCTCGCCTGGTACACGGCCGTGCTCGCCGTCGTGGGGGGGGTGGCCTCGACCTCCTGGTGGTGGTCGTGCGGATGGGAGCAGTGTCCCACGCCGGCACAGCTGCGCGCGTGGCGCCCGACCGAAGGCGGTGCCCTGCTGGCGCGCGACAGCGCGTTCGTGAGTGCACTCTCCCCGGTGCGCCGGGTCAACGTCCCGCTGGCCAGTGTGCCGTCACATGTCACCGCGGCGTTCATCGCGGTGGAGGATCGCCGGTTTCGTGCCCATCATGGTGTGGACTGGTATGGCGTGGGGCGCGCCATGGTGAGCAACCTGCGGGCCGGGGGCGTGCGCGAGGGGGCCAGCACCATCACCATGCAGCTCGCGCGCAACGTCTTCCTCGGCAACCGCGCCGCCGAACGCAGCTACGCCCGCAAGTTCCTCGAATGGCGCTATGCCACGTTGCTGGAGCAGGCACTCACCAAGGACGAGATCCTCGAGCGCTACCTCAATGCCATCTATCTGGGCAACGGTGTGTACGGGGTGGAAGCGGCCAGTCGCGATCTCTTCGGCAAGCGCATTGGCGCCGTGACGCTGGCGGAAGCGGCGCTGCTGGCGGGACTGCCCAAGGCGCCCACCAGCTACACGCCGCGCAACAGCCGGCGGCGCGCGCTGGCGCGGCGTGCCGTGGTGTTCGACGTGCTGGCCCGCGAGGGCATCGCCGGAGCGGACGAGCTGGCGCATGCACGCCGCGCACCGCTCACGCTGGCAAAAAAGGAATTCGTGCCGGCGCGCGCCGCGGATTCGTGGGCGGTTGAGGCCGCGCGTGTGGTCCTCGACTCGTTGCGCGCCGTGGGGGTGATTCCGCGCGCCCTCAACGATGCCCAGCTGCGGGTGTGGACCACGGTCGATCGGCGCGCCCAGCTCGCGGCCGAACGGGCCGTCGCCGCCGGTGCCGCCGCCATCGACAACGATCGGGAATGGGGCGGATTCAACGTGCGCGGGGCCAACCGCACGCAGGGCGCGCTCGTCGCGCTCGACCCAGCCACCGGTGCCATTCGCGCCATCGTCGGCGGGCGCCGGGTCGAACGCAAGGGATTCAACCGGGCGCTGCGTGCCCAGCGGCAGCCGGGCTCCACCTTCAAGCCGTTCGTGTATGCCGCTGCGCTGCAGCAGGGATTCACCGCCGCCAGCATGGTGGAGGATGCGCCGGTCGAAATCCAGGCGGGCAACGATGTCTGGCGTCCCGCCAATTACGGGCACGAGTACGCGGGGCGCATTACGCTGCGTGAGGCCCTCCGGCGCTCGGCCAATACGGCCACCGTGCGCGTGAGCCGCGAGGTCGGCATTTCGCGCATCGCCGCGCAGGCCGCGGCCCAAGGCATCCGCAGCGACCTGCCGCTCGTGCCAGCGCTGGCGCTCGGCGCGGCATCGGTGACACCACTCGAGCTCACGAGTGCCTACGCACCCTTCGCCAATGGCGGCGCGCGCGTGGCGCCGTTCCTCATCGAACGCATCGAGGATCCGTTCGGCGTCGTGCTCTGGCAGCGCACCTCCCCGCCGCCGGTGCAGGTCCTCTCGCCCGCTGATGCCTTCCTCGTCACGTCACTGCTGCAGACGGTGGTCGACCGCGGCACCGGACGCCCGGTGCGTGAAGCCGGCCTCGAGGGACCCATTGCCGGGAAGACGGGCACGACGAACGAGGGGGCCGACGTGTGGTTCGTTGGCTATACCCCCACGCTGCTGGCCGGCGTGTGGTTCGGAGCCGATCGCCCGCAGCCGCTGGGGTGGAACGCCAGTGGCGGTCGCCTGGCGGCGCCGACATGGGCCCGCTTCCTGCGCGAGGGCTGGCACAGCCCCACGCAAGACGCCGCGTGGGCGCCGCCCCCGGGCATCGAGACGCGCCAGGTGGACATCGGCACCGGGAAGCTGGCCAGCGATTGGTGCGGCCCCTCCCGTCGCGAGTACTTCAAGACGGGTACGGCACCCGTCACCTCGTGCGAAAGCGAGGTGCAGTGGTCCTTGCGCGATCTGCTCCCGCCGGACTGGCACGACGCCAATGCCGACGCCGATCGCCTCGCCGCCGAGCAGCTCGGCGACGCCGTCGAAACCGTCCTCGAGGCCACGCCCGCCGGCGAACGGCTGCGCGCGGTGTCCAGCGGCATCCTGCGAGTGGTGCGTCGCGCCACACGGGCCATGCCGCGGGAGCGTGCCCGAGATGAGACGGCGCCCCCTCAGCCCAGAACGCCCAACCAGCCGCTGCCGCCGCTGCCGCCCCGATAACCGGGGTGATCGTGATTCCGCGATCGACGCGCACGCGGCCGGTGTGCTACACCGATGTGTTTCCCAATGGCCGGCGCTGCGAGCCGCGATCGACCACGGCGACGGTGCAGGCCAGCATTCCCGAGTAGCGTGGAAGTGACCTGGCGGGCTGTAGGCAGGGCATGATCGGACGGAGTGCCTCGCGCGGACCGAATGCTCTGGCCAACGGGGCCGTGCAATGCCGTGCTGCGGCCACCGTTCCGACGCGGTTACGCACCGCTCACCGCACGAAACTGCCGGTCATCGTCACCGGTTGCCGCTTGGCGACGTGTGCTGCCGCTGGTCAGGGCCGCGCGGCATACTCCAACGCGTCATGACCGATCGCCACGCCCGACGTCTTCCGCCCCGTGGTCATTCCCCTGGTTCTGGAAGGCACAGGGAGCCCGGTGGTTGCTGTACTTCACGGGTGCGCTCGTCAGCGCCCTGGCGGCCGAGGAGCAAGGTGGCGACGCGATTCTCGCGACCATGCCGTTCCGGGTCGTGCGCGTCACGCTCGGGTTTCTCGTCAGCAGCGGCCTCGCGGTCGCCTTGCAGCGGCTGCCGAGCGTGCGCAGCCACCCGCACCGGTTCGTTGGGCTCGCGCTCCTCGGTGCAACCCTGGCCGGCACGGTGTGGTATCCGTCGTACCGCGTGGTGAGCCACCCATGGCCACCGGAGGGTACGGGGCTTCTCGATCTGGGGTGTGTTGTCCCGTGCCTGCTGGAGCACATCTGGCTGATGCTCACGTGGAGCATCCTGTTCCTCGCCGCCACCGAGCGCCGACCGAGGCCAACCGCCGTTGGGCGAAGGCCCCACGGTGGCGCTCCTCCAGCAGATCTTCGAGGTGGACCCGCTGGCGTGCCCGCGCTGCTACGGCGCGATAGGCATTGTTGCCTTCATCACCCAGACGTCGGTGATCGACCAGATCCTCGCCCACCTCGACGCCCGCCCTGCGCCGCCGGCCCACGCTGGCGCAGGGATCCCCCCATCAACGCGGGCCCGCCCGAGTCGAGACACGTCATGCGCCGCGCACCCGTCCACAAAAGGCACGCCGCCGCCCGTCAGGAGGCGCTGGCAAGGTCGGCGATCACGCTCTACGCTCGACGGAGAGTCGACCCACCTCGATTGAAGTCCTTATCCCGGTCGACCTGTGCGTGACCGTCAACACCGCCGTGGCACATCTCGCCGGTGCCCTTGGGACCCCGACCCTGCTCTGCCTTCCGTTCTCCCTCGACTTCCGGTGGGGCGTGAGCGGAACGCGTACGCTCTGGTACGACAGCCTGACCATCCTTCGCCAACAGGATGTATCAGCATGGGCTGGCGTGCTCACCGCGGTGTGGCACGCGGTGCAGCGGTTGCACGACGGCATCGATCACGCGTGACACCTCGTCGTCGGTAAGCGCCGGGTAGATGGGTAGGCACAGAATCTCGCGTGCCGCCTCGACGGCCACCGGCAGATGGCACGGGTCGGCGCTCGGCAGGTCGCGGTAGGCGGCGAAGTCGGTGATCAGCGGATAGAAGTACCGACGCGCGAGGATCTCCTGCGACTTCAGCATCTCGTACAGGCCGTCACGGGTCAGTGGGTAGGGTGACCGTACGCGAACGGGGAAGTACGAGTGGTTTGGAGCGTCCTGAGCCCCGTCGGGCAGACATTCGATCCCCGGCACATCGCGCAGCGCTTCGCGGTAGCGTCGGGCCACTGCGGCACGACGTGCGATGGCATCGTCGACGTATCGTAGCTGCAGCAGACCGAACGCGGCATGCACTTCGCTCATCTTGCCGTTGAGCCCGATCTCCTCAATGGTCGTTTCATTTTTCATGGCGAAGTTCTTGAGCTGGTCGATGCGCGCCTTCGTGGCAGCATCGGGCGCGATGATCGCGCCGCCCTCGAACGTGTTGAACACCTTCGTGGCGTGCAAGCTCAGGACCGACAGGGCACCGGCGTGGAGAATGCTCCGGCCCTGCATCCGCACTCCGAAAGCGTGCGCGGCATCGTAGAGCACCTTGAGCCGATGCCGATCGGCGACGGCCTGGATGGCGTCGATGGCGCACGGATTCCCGTAGCAGTGCACCGCCATGATCGCCGAGGTCCGCGGCGTGATGGCGGCTTCGATCAGATGGGGGTCGATGTTCAGCGTGCATGGCTCCACGTCGACGAACACCGGCTCGAGGTTCCGCTGCCGCAAAGCGTGGGCACCGGCCACGAAGGAGAACGGCGTGGTGATCACCTCACCATCGAGATCGAGGACCTGGACAGCCACCATCAGCGCCGTTGTGGCGTTGGTGAAGAGCGACAGGTGTGCCACCCCCAGGTACGTACACAGCGCAGCTTCGAGCTCCTGATGGAGTGGCCCGCCATTCGTGAGGATCCGACTGTCCCATATCCGCTGCAGATACGGAATGAACTCCTCGAGCGGGGGCAGCAGTGGTTGCGTGACCGTGAGGCGCGTCATCTTGCCGTGAGGCTCGACGGTGCCAGCGGGCCGTGCGCGAGTCGCACGAGATACCGACCGTATTCGGTCGCCTCGAGCGGTGCCGCGCAGGCGAGCAACGGATCGACGGTCATCCACCCGTGCCGGTAGGCGATCTCTTCGGGACAACGCATCTTCAGCCCCTGACGGCGTTCGAGCGTGGCCACGGACGAGCCGGCCTCGCAAAGTGAGTCGGAGGTGCCAGTGTCGAGCCAGGCCATACCGCGTCCCATGACCGGCATGCGCAGATCCCCACGCTCCATGTACACGCGAGTGAGGTCGGTGATTTCCACTTCGCCGAGGGCAGACGGTTGGATGTCGGCCGCGCGGTCCACCACGCTATTGTCGTAGAAATACAAGCCGGTCACCGCGTAGTTCGATCGCGGTACCGCCGGCTTCTCCTCGGGGCGCAGCACCCGGCCGCGCGCGTCCGGTTCCGTCACCCCGTCGCGCAGCGGATCGGTCACGTGATAGCCGAAGATCGTGGCCCCCTTGGAGCAGCGCGCGGCGCGCGCGAGCAGCTTGGTGAGCCCCTGCCCGTGGAAGATGTTGTCGCCGAGGACGAGCGCGACGGGGTCGTTCCCGATGACTTCACGGCTAAGCAAGAGGACCGATAGGGGATAACGCATCATCGGCGTGTGGTAGACCGGCAGGAGGTGCTTGCTGATCGCGCGCGTCACGGGGGCAGCCGAGCGCCCGATCTTCCGGGCTACTCATCCACAAGATCGCAGATGGCGCGCACGACGGATAGGTTGCCGCGCCCGGCGCAGGCCCCGATCAGGAAAGTGCCGCCGGGGCGGCCGCGCTCGAAGGCGGCCACCAGCGCGTCCACGTGGTCTTCCATCTACATCCAGTCGGGCCCGTTCTGCCCCCGGCCGTAGACCGGCAGCGGCTTCCCCTCGATGGCCTTGAGGATCATGAGGGGGATCAGCTTCTCGGGAAACTGATACGGCCCGTAGTTGTCGGAGCAGGTGGGGACGTCTGGCGGTGATTGCATCGGGACTCCCCTGGCGGTCATGACCTCGGTGCGCCGACGGCGGTCTGCGTGTGTTGGTCCGCCGGCACGTCTAGCGCAGCGCCCGCAGCTGGATGTGCTGCTCGATGTGCTCGAGAAACACGTGGGTGGGAAGTGACAGCTCCATGAGCGCCGCCCCAAAAGCGGCACATCGTGCACGGTGCGCGGCAGGATCGCGCCGCACCACGTCGACCTTCCGCACGAGCTCCACCGGATCGCCGCCGAAGAACAGGTCTCCAAAGGTGGCTTCGAGCGGGGTGCCACGATGAAAGGAGGAACTGAGCAGGAATCCGGCTCCTGCCTGAAGAGCACGTGACGTTCGATCGTGCAACATATCGTTCGATGCCGCGACGTCGAGAATGCCGTACGCACTCTGGTACTGGTACCCCGAGCGCTTGGCGGTATCCGCGGCAAAGAACTCGTGATTGGGGTTTCCCCGTGCCTGGAACCGCTCCCAGCCCCGACCGTATATGCGGATGGGCACCTCCGGCAGGGCATCGAGAATGAACGTCGCCGCCACGTTGCGATGCACGCGATCGAGTTCACGCGTCAGTCGCCACATGATGTCGGAGGCCTCGGGATCCGGATCAGTGCTCAGCATGCGTGCGCGCAGGGGCGCAGGCGCAAACACAAAAATGACATCATGGTGGTTGATGACATTGCCATCGCGGTATGCCTGATCGATCGCATCCGCAATACCATTCAGCAGCGCAGCCGTCGGGGCATCACAGCGCGCCCGCCACTCATGCCGGATCGATTCGGGATCCTGAATATTCTTGGCGAGTACGAAACATTCGCCATCGAACGGAGCCGTCTCAGAGGCCAGTTCGAAGAGGGTGGGGTAGATCCCCGCGATTGCTGGCCATTCTCGCTGCATGAGACGGTTCGCGGCATTGGCAAAGGACGCCGGGCCGTACAGGTGCAGGATGAACGCTGAAGACTGCTGATGGTTGAGTGGGTTGTAGCACGGATGATCGGCGTGCAGACACACGAGCGGAATGCGCAGCAGCTCCCAGAGCGTCTGCGTGAATCCGTCCGGCACGAGGGCACTTCCCACTCCCTGCCAGCAGAACGCCAAGTCGATCGGCGCATCCTGATGCATCTCCGCGACCGCCAGGATGGTCTGCACATCGAGAGGAATCACGTGCACGTCGTGTCCGAGCGAAGCAAGCCGCTGCTGCCACTCTCGACTGAAGTACGTGAACGGGTCGTTCTCACCTCCGGACCAGTTCAGAATTGCGATACGCATGGATACGGTGATCGGCGTGACATCCCGGAATCGCGCTAGGCGAACGATTGATGATCCGAGAAAAACAGGGTCGTGTCGTAGAGGCTCAGGCCGAAGTGGCGCAACGCCACGTACCGGTAGTCGTGCATCGTGAGCACGGTATCGAGAATCTCGAACATGTCCTGCGGATAGTGGTAGCACGTCACGGCAAGGTCCGGACGCGACGCCCGAATCAGACGCTCCGCCCCGCGCAGCACCCGACACTCGAAGCCTTCCACGTCCATCTTGAGAAGGGTGCAGTGCTCGACCACATCGTCGAGCCGCACACAGGACACCTGCCTCGGCGTGTCCGTCTCACCGAGGGTAATGGCATTGCTCCCGAACGGATTGTTCGTGTTCTCGAAGAACCCGATCGATCCCGATGATTCGCCGACCGCAGCCTGATGGACTCGAATGCGGGGATCCGCACTCGCCAACCGCTGCAAGTCCGCAAACTGCGTCTCGGTCGGCTCGAAAGCTTCGATGGCCTGAAACTGCCCCCCGACAACAGACATGAACTTCTCGACCGTGTCTCCGCCCGCTGCCCCGACATCCACGTAAATCGCGTCAGTCCCGGGCGTGAGACTCCACTGCGAGCTCATCGTGTTGAAGTACTGGTGCTCCGTGCCGATCGCGACGGCAAACAGCTCGCGGCGATCCCCCGTGGCGAGCGCCGCACACTTCGCTGCCAGCGTCCGTCGTGAGCGATCATCAGTGAACCGGGCCGCCACACACTCCATCCGCTCGCGACTCTGCCGTGCCCACCATTCCCGTTCCTCCCTCACCGGAACATACGTGTGGGGAAGGCCAAGGCGGTCGAGCGTGTCGAGGAAGTCAGTGACCTGTACGTTCGCGGAACGCTCGATGCCCGCGAGCGCCCAGAATTGATCGGGGGTCTCGAAAAACTGTACGAACGTGAGCGGTTCGCTCTCGGCGCGCCGGAGCGCGTCCTGCAAGGTGACCAGTGGGCATGGCTGCCCCCACAACAGCATGTGCGAGTGATCACGCACGAAGGTGTCGCTGATCACTCCGGCAACGCGCCCTCCGAACGCATGGAAGATCCGTGGCGCGAAGAAGCGGAAGAGCCACCCCGGATACCCGATGAAGTAGACGTCCCCGGGCCCGGCAGGCACCGCGACATGGCGGTACTCCTCCGTTCGTGCAACGAGATTTCTGGTCAGACTTCCTGTGGCGGACATGCGGTGGGGGCTGAGGACGGACGAACGCGCGACCGGTGCACTGGCTATCCGCCGTACACGATCAGCGGCTCCTCGTAGCGCGGATCATAGACGGTCTTGGCTGCCACGTCGGTACGGTACAGGCCCGGGACGCCGATATCGCAGAGACGACCGATCTTCACGGCGGGCGCCACGGCGACCCCCATTCTGAGGATGCAGTGGGCCCCGATCTCCGCCCGGCGCCCGATCGTCACACCGGTATCGATCCAACAGGAGGCCTTGAGGCGTACGCCATGGTCGATCACGGCTCCGGCATGCACGACGCTGTTGAATTCGACGACGCTCCCGCTGCCCACCACGACACCTGAACCGATGAATACGTTGGGCCCAACCTTCGCATCCGGCGCAACGATTGCCCCCGGCGCGGCGATGGTGGCGAGCTGGAAGCCACGGGCCATTGCATCGCGCATCAACTCGGCTCGCTTGAAGTTGCCGAATCGCTCATCAAAAGCAGCGAAGAGGACAGTCGTGGCCGGATCATGCGCGTCGAGGGGGCTGGTGTCGAAGGCATAATCGGCACGCTGAGGAATCTCGACGCCCATCACCGGCTCACCGGTGGCAGCAGCCCATGCACGGACCACGAGATCGAGCATGTCACCCGCGCCGGCAACGACCTTAGACGTCATGGTCGGTGTCGATGATATCGACATACCATCGCTCCACGAGTTTGTTGAACCCCTCGTAGTCACCCTGGTGGGCGACCGGTCCATCGGCATGCAATGCGGCTTGCACCTCTTCCATGATCTGGATGTCCTCGCCAACCACGAGCTTGCTGCCGTGCATCTTCGACGTCAGGACCGCGCTTGAATAGGCATACGGGGCCCGCTTCCTGGCGGTCATCCAGTAGATCTCCATGTCGGTGCGCCCGGGAGAGACGGGAACATGGTGCTCGATGCTGAATGAGTAGCCGCCATCGCCGGTGGAGATATGGAGATTGGGATACGCCAGCCAGTTGAAGTACGCGTCCTGATTCCCCCAGCGCTCGACATTGGCCTGCCAATCGTAGTGGACTTCCCCCTTGAAGGTCCCCTCAGGTCCACCGACGCTGAATTGCCGAAGCAGGGCACGGCGGGCCGCCCGATCCAAGTCCGGCGGCAGATCGCGACTCCCCTCGTGGTTCAGGCGTTCGTCGACCGCCGTACCGAATGACACGCTACGGGCCAGAGACTTCGCGTGCACGAAACCCACATGATTGGGATCGCGCAGGTTCTCGTAGCCGATTTTCCAGTTGAAATTCGCACGGAACGTGGTCGTCATGACCTCGCTGTCGTATGCGTTCGAGCTTGAGGCAAGCAGCTCGAGAAAGGCGGCATCGAACTGTTCTTCGATGGGGAGCGGATCGTCCGCAAGGTTGATGAACAGGACGTTGCCGACCGGTCGAAGGGCAAACTGACGCAGTCGCATGCCCTGTCGCTCCTGCTCGGGGTAGCGATACAGCTCATCGTGGAGCGGAATCTTCGAGGGTGCGCCTGTCGAGTCGTACTTCCAGCAATGATAGGGGCACACCAGCGGACGGTTCCCCGTCGGATCACACTGCAGTCGCGCACCGCGATGCAGGCACACGTTCTCGAAGGCTCTCAGCGCGCCGTCGAAATTCTGGATGACGATCGGAATGCCGGCGATCTTCCTCGTGAGGAAATCATTGGGCTTCGACACCATCGTGCGCAGACCGGCAAACACCCAGAGCGTCCGAAACAACTTGCGCTGCTCACGATCGAACACATCCTGCGACAGGTAGTGCCGAGGCACCATCCGAGATTTCATGTCCTGGTTCCCTCGCGATGTGCGATCAGGAGATTCGCCTGGCGGGATTGCCGAACACCGTGGCACCGGGCGGCACGTCGTTCAGCACGACACTTCCCGCACCGATGGTTGCCCCATCACCGATCCTGCGCCCCGGGAGAATGGTCGCATGTGGAAACACCGTCACGCCCGTACCGATCTCCGCCCCCCCACCAACGAAGCAGAAGCAGCTGATCTGCGAATAATCACCCACGACGACATCGTGGCCGAGTACGGACAGCGAGTGCAGCACCACGAAGTTGCCAAGGCGGCAATCGGGGCCGATGGTCACACGGCGTTCCATGAAGCATCCCTGCCCGATCGTGACGTTGCGGGCGATGTACGCTTCCGTCAGGATGTTGATGAAGTGTGCGCCTTTGGCCAGCAGGGGCAGCACATAGGTCGGACGAAACGAGGGCTGGCCGATGGCGCACACGAAGACGTCCTGCCGCCGGGGCACATACGTCAGTGGATCGCCGATGATTTCGCATCCGGTGACATACCCGTCGAGCACATCGCGACGACTGTCCAGAAAGCCGGCGATCCGCCATTCCTTGCCGTAGGCAGCATCATCAAGCATCTGACTGAGCGCAACACGACCGTATCCACCGGCCCCAACGATGCAGACTTCGGTCATCACGAGATGTCGCTCCGGATCATGAGACGGCGACCGCGCCGCCATCCATCACGAGCTCGGTGCCGGTGATCCAACGACTTGCGTCAGCCAGCAGGTAGATGGTGGCGTTGGCCACATCACCGGGTGTACCCACGCCAAGCGGATGACGCGCCGCCTGTGCAAGCAGGCGATCATCCCACAACGGGGTTTCCACGGCCGAGGGCACGAGGCAGTTTATGCGCATACGCCGCTTGGCTTGCTCAAGGGCGAGGCATCGCATCATGCCATGCAGGGCCGCCTTGCTCGCGGCATACGGTCCGACGCCTGCGGTTCCGGCGATGGCCGAGATCGAGGTGATGAAGACGATCGAACTCCCCGCGACCAGCGTCGAACGATAGAGCAGCCGCTGCGTCAGCATCACCGGCGCAACAAAATTGATGTCGAGCACTTCGCGCAACAGCTTCTCCGAGAGCATCTTCACCGGAGACAGCCGCTGCACCCCGGCCGCATGGACGACACCGTGAAGGGCCGGCATGCCCGCAACGAGCGCATCGAGTTCGGTCGCGACCGTCAGGTCGGCGCAGACCGGCAGATGCCCGGCACCGTCGAGTTCAGCGAAGGTCGCCTGCAGTCGGGCCTCGTTGCGACCGGTGATGACGAGCTGCGCGCCCATTCGCGAGCACGAGATGGCGATCTGCCGCCCGAGTCCCGAGGACGCCCCCGTGACCAAGACCGTCTTGCCTGCCAGCGAGAACGCGCGTGGTGATTCGAGTTCGGCCATCAGATGCTCATCCGTGAAGTCAGTCCCCCGTCGGCGATGAACAGCGAACGGGTCATCCAGCGACTGGCGTCCGAGAGCAGGAATACGGCCGCATGCGCCACATCGATCGGCTCACCCAAACCGAGAGGGGTGATATCGAGCAGCTCGTCGATCTTCGCGCCGTTTCTCCCGAGCGCGTCCAGAAGCGGTGTGCGCACGTAGCCGGGCGACAAGACGTTCGCCCGCATCTTGTGTTTGGCCACTTCGAGCGCAAGCGTGCGCGCCGCCCCGAGCAACGCGGCCTTGCTGGCGGAGTAGACGGCGGTGGCCACGGGCCCAACCTCCGAGGCGACGGCCCCCACAAAGACGATGGACGCTCCCTGCTGCAGCGATCGCTTGGCCAGTAGCGCCTTGGTGAGCAGAAGCGGGGCGTGCACGTTCAGTCCGAGGACATCGTCGAGATGCGCATGGGAGATCATGCGGAACGGGACCATCCTTGCGATACCGGCGGCGTGCACCACGCCATCCAGTGCCCCTGCTTCCGCGACCACACGATCGATGGCGCCGGTCTCGAGGAGATCGGCAGCAACAGCGCTGTGCCCCGATCCAGCGAGATGCCCCAGCGTGTCGTGGAGGCGCTCGCCATGACGGCCGGTGAGCACCACGGTGCCACCCATCTCGGCGCAACTGATCGCAATCTGACGGCCGATCCCCGACGAGGCGCCGGTAACGAGCAGGCGGCGCCCAGCCAGACTGAACGGGTTGAAGCTCATGCTTCGATCAGCTCGGGAAAGACGGCCCCTTCGATGTCAACAAGCGCAGTCCCCCATGACAGGCCGATCCCGAACCCGGACAGCAGCACCCGATTCTTCCGGGACGCCAGCTCCCCGCGAATCCGGGCCGTCATCGTGACCGGAATCGATGCGCCACTCGTATTGCCAAAGTCCTGCAGCGTGGACGGCACCTTCTCGGGCGGGAGGCCAAGCTTCTTCCGGATCGTCTCGTTGATCATCCGGTTGGCCTGGTGAAACACGAAGTAGTCGATCGAGTCGGGGCTCGTGCCCGCGTACTCCATCAGGCGCTTGACCGCCGGCGGTACGCGTTGGGTGGAGAAGCTCAGGACCGCGGCACCATCCAGCTGGAGATCATCAGGCCGACGCCACTCACCGTCTGCATCCTTGTACGGAATGAAGTGCTGGAGGCCGGCCGGCTCGCGGTGACCGCCGACCGGCAACATGATGGCGCGAAAGCCACTACCGTCACTGTTGAGGTCAAAAAAGATCGGTGGCGCGGACACATCGTACTCGAGCGCCGTGGCCGTTGCTGCATCGGAGAACAATGGCTCGCGAACGGATCCGGATCGATCGCCCACCAGCACCAGCGCCTTCTTGACAGTACCGGCGGCGATCATCGAGCCGACCAGATGCAGGGCGAACGGATAGGCCGAGCACCCGAGATTGACGTCGAAAGCGATAGTGGCATGAGACAAACCCAGCCGGTCCTGCAGGATGATCGCCGTGGACGGGATGAGATAATCGGGCGATTGCGTCACGACGATGAGGGCATCGATCTCGTCTCGCTGCCATTCCAGCGCCGCCAGAAGCCGCTCGGTCGCGTCGAAGGCGAGGTCGGAGAAGCACTGCCACTCGGGACACAACCGGCGCTCGTAGATCCCGATGTTTCGGGCGAGCCGCTCACGCTCCGCTTTCCTGGACGGCGGGCAATCGAGATTGCTGACCTTGTGCTTGGGTACACACGTGGCCATCCCGCGGTACCGGACGTTGCGCAGCGTCGAGAGGCCCATGGCCCTACCCGATCAGCGCAAAAAGGTCATTGATGGTCTTGCAGGACATCAGCGTCTCGCCGGTGATCGTCTTGCCGTACTCCATGTCGAACATCACGATCACGCCGAGCGCGGCGAGAGAGTCCCACTGTGACAGGTCGGCAAAGACCGTGTCCGGCGCGATCTCCACGGGTTCCTGGAAGTCCACGGCCGTGGTGAACTTTTCAATGAAGTCACCGATCGAAGCCATCACCACCTCACATCAGGGTAGAGCGTGCATCACCAAGGATCTGCGCAAGATACTACAGGGGGTATGGACCTGCCATGGAGCACGCCGCAGAGCGTCACCGGCCACTCGTTTCGACGTGCGCGCACCGGCGATGATGGACCAGGGCCTCCTTCGCCGCTGCCCCGAAACCGCCCCACGACCCCACGCCGAATACCTCCCGGCTGGAGACCGGCACCGCGATCCCGTTCTCGCGCAACACGTCGCGCCCACCCCGTGCACACGAGTCACCGCCCGTGATGCCGCAGATGATGCCGCGCCCGCGCCGTGAAGCGATCGGACTCGACGATCGGGAAGCCGATGCACGCCGATGTCGAATCGCCGTTGGCCACCCGCACCAACAGCGCGCCAAGTCCGGGGGCTCCCGCCAGTCGCCCGGAATCGATCGCCCCCGACGGCAGGTCCGTGCTCGCCACCTGACCGAACGCTCCTTGCTCCCCACGATGACCCGCGGCAGCGGCGGGAGTTGCCGGGAAAGATCGTCCCTGCCGGACTAGGCCGTGCGTTTGCGCATGAACAGGCTGTCGCTCCACGCGAACGCACAATCGAAGTGACCGGTCTCCAGCAGTTCATCGCCAACACGCGTGGGCCCGTCGCCGAAAGCCCACTGGTAATCGTCGAACACGATCCAGCCCCCCGGCATCACAAGCGGCTCCCACGCGTCCACATCGCGTCGCACCTGATCGTAGCGATGATTGGCATCCACGTGCAGCAGTGATACTGCACCCGTCAGTGACACTTCGCGCAGTTCGGGCACGGTGAGCAGGCCGCGTCGCCCAGCCGCTTGATATGAGCGCGCGGCATCGACGGCTTCCTCACGGATATAGCTCATGTTCGGCACTTCGCTCGCCAAGGCGAGAAACGCTTCGAACACGTGCTCCTGATCGTACGCGGACTGTGTCGCGTTCAACACGCCGGCGGCCGCCCCCTGATCCGTGATGCGCGCCCTCCCCCACGAATCCACACACACGGTGCTCCCCAGGCCATGCGCATGGGCCAGGCGCGCCAGCGCGTACGCGGAGCGCCCGTAGAACACGCCCAGCTCCACCACGTCGCCAGGCGGCGTGACCCGAGCGAGCGCACAGAGCGCCTCGAGCTTGGTCACGTCGCACTGCCCGTACGTGCGGAGAAAGCCGCGATGCAGCGACGCGTATTCGGCGACCGACAACGGCGGCGCCACCTTGCCATCCGGGGCGGGAAGACTGCTGGCCACATGGTCCGCCCGCTGCCGGCGCGCCCACGACAGACTTGGCGCGAACACCTGCCACTGCTGTTGCACGGGGTGTGCGCCACGGAAGGCGGCGCGTATCATGGCATCCATTTCGGCGAGACGCGCCAAGTGCGCCCACACCCCCACGTGCATCGTCACGAGGTGCGTCACGCCATGCGTGTGCATCGCCGCGCGCAGCGCGTCATCGAACCCGTCGTCCGACACGTACGGCAGGTGGATGGAAGCGTCGCATCCGTCGACCGGCTGCAGTGGCATGACCGAACTTGCCGCGACCACACGCATGCCGAGCATGCGGGCCGTGCGGACGATCGGCATTACGCTGTCGACATCGACCGGGAATACCAGCAGCGTCTGAGACATCGTGCAAACTACCGCGATGCGCGGTGAATCTTCAGGTGCATCACACCGCGCACCACGATCCGCACCGGCCACGTCAGGCCAATGGCTCGGCCTCGATCGGACAGGCAGGCAGGTCGACCACCTGCGACAAAGAGACGCTGGCCGACGCTGCGGAATCCTCCGGCGTGGTGGTGCGCGACGCGGGCACCGCCATGGGCGCGATCGCGAGGTCGGCCCGGGAGACGTGCGAGACATGCTGTTGTGTTCCGCTTGAACCGGCCCGACTACCGGGACCGGATCACGCGGCATCGGTGGGCAAGTGCCACCGATTGACATATTGGAGCAAATGGTCTAATATATTCCTGTGCGCCCCAAACTCTTCGATCCCGACGCCGTCATTGCCAGCGCGCTGCCCCTATTCTGGCGGCAGGGCTACGAGGGGACGCACATGCCCGAACTCCTGGACGCGATGGGGCTTGGCAAGGCGAGCTTCTATAACGCGTTCGCCTCCAAGCATGCGGTGTTCCTCACCGTCCTCGACCGCTATTTCCGCGCGGTCGATCTCGTACTCGCCAGAGCGCTCGAGGGCGTGAAGCATCGGGACGAAGCGGTTGCCCGCCTGCTGGACGCGATCTTGACCGTGGCACGCGATCCAGAAGGAAGGACAGTCGGCTGGCGCGGCTGCCTGATTGGCAACACGGCCCTCGAGATGGGGGCGCAAGACGAAACCGTGCGCGACCGCCTCAACCGGGGCGTGTGTCTCCTGCGACGCCATTTCGCCAAGGCGCTGAGCCTCGCCGATAGCGACGGACGCGTCCTGCCGGATAGCGCCGTATCCGCGCTCGCCTTGCACGCCGTTGCCGGCATCCAGGGCATCCTGGTGCTGGCAAAGGCCGGAATGCTCGAGGAGGAGATCAGGGCAGCGAGGCAGACGCTGTTGCTCACGCTTCACGCATCCCCACCGATCTGAACACCGGGGACGGCCTTAGGGAGCGTAGAGCCGTGCCCAGTACTGTACCAAACGCTCCACAAAGGAACGACGACTTATGAAGATCCTCAACGCCTCGATCCACGGCATTCTCGACTATGCCACGGTAATCGCCTTTGCTTCCGCACCGACCCTCCTCGGGTTCTCGGGCGCACCCACCATGCTGGCCTACCTGCTCGCAGCTGTTCACCTGGCCATGACCGTCCTCACCGACATGCCGCTTGGCCTCGTGAAGATCATCCCCATGCGCGTGCACGCCCTGGTCGAAATGCTTGTCGGCCCCACGCTGATTGCCGCAGCCTTGTTGGCCCCCTCGCTGGTCGTGGGAGCCCAGGGGTTCTTCGTCGCGAGCGGTATTGCGATTTGCGCCGTTTGGTTGCTCAGCGACTATGCGTCGGCGACACAGTCCGCCTGAATGCTGGCGCGGCGCGATTGTCCCGCCGGTGCGTGCAGCCAGATCATCGGCGTGATCGACGAGATCGCCTTCCAGCCCAACCTGCTGGCTCTCAGCGCCGGCCTCGAGGCGGCCCGCGCCGGCGAGGCCGGCTGCGGCTTCGTCGTGGTGGCCACCGAGGTGCGCGGCCTGGCCCAGCGCCGGGCGATAAGTCGGCGCCCCGTCAGCCCAGAACGCCCAACCAGCCGCTGCCGCCGCTGCCGCCGCTGCCGCCGCTGCCGCCCCGATAACCGGGGAACACGGCGCTGGTGTCGGCCACCCCGAGATGCCGCGACGTGATCTCGGAAAAGACCGACCGGAAGTCGGTGGTGAGAGCCAGGTCGCGTCCTTCGTACAACTGCTCACGCGCCAGTCCGGGCCAGCGTCCGTGCACCGTGCCGCTCCTCACGCGGCCGCCGATCACGAACATCGCGCCCGCGTGTCCATGATCGGTGCCTCCCGTGCCGTTCTGCCGCACCGTGCGGCCGAACTCCGAACAGGTGAGAATCACCACGTCGTCCATGCGGTCGCCCAGGTCGGTCACCAGCGCGCCCACCGCATCGCTGAAGTCGCGCAGGCGATTCGCCAGCTGTCCCTGGGCGGCCCCCTGGTTCACGTGCGTATCCCATCCGCCCACATCGGCGAACGCCACTTCCAGCCCCACGCCGGCCTTGATCAGCTGCGCGATCTGCAGCAGACGCTGGCCGAACGGTGAGCGCGGATACACGGCGCCAGGCGCCGGACGGTACTGCTGGGGGTTCGCCGCGCGCAGCACCTTGAGCGCCTCGAACATGTCGCGCCCACTGCCGTGGACGACATCGCTGCGTCCGGTGCGGTAGAGCGCCTCGAGCCGCTGCTCGGCGTCACCCCCGTTGGCACGAATCGAGAACTCCTCGATCGCATTCATGGCCACCACCGCCGATGCCCCCTCGAGCATGCGGGGCGTCTGCGCCGACATCGCCACCGCGCGAAACGGCGACCCACCGGCAGGGGCGCCCGTCGGTGCACACGACTCGCAGGTGCCCTTCACCGCGAGATAGCGGTTCAGCCAGCCGTCGGGCGTCCCCTTGCGATCGGGGGTGCCGGTCTCCATGTAGTCCTGCGCGTCGAAGTGCGATCGGGTGGCACTGGGGCTGCCCACGGCGTGAATGGGCGCCAGCAGCCCGCGCTCCCAGAGCGGCTTGAAGCTGGCCATCGCCGGGTGTAACCCGAAGAAGCCGTCGAGATCGATGGCGCCCAGCGCGCCATTGCCGCGCGCCGGGGATCCGATCGCCAGCTGAGGCCGGGCGCTGTAGTAGCCCGGGTCTCCGAATGGGACGAGCACATTGAGGGCGTCGGCGGCCCCGCGCTGGAAGAGCACGATCAAGGTCTTGCCCGTATCGCGAGCGGGCAGGGCCATGGCGGCCGCGGTGCGTCGCAGGAAGCTCGGCGACAGTCCCAGCGTCAGCAGCGAGAGCGCGCCACCCTTGAGAAATACGCGTCGGTTCATCGACCGGTCTCGGGAGAAGGTCAGCGCCGCTGGAATTCCGGCGCGCCAAGGGCCAGCCCAACGATCTGGGCCAGTCCGGTGGGCGTGCTGGCGGAGCCGGCAAGGTTGCCGCGCCGCCGTGGGCGCATGGCGGGCGTCATGGGGTCTGGTGCGTCGGTGCTGTCGGCACCGTCGAGCGCCATCAGCGCGTCGGCGCCGCCGCGCGCGGCAAGAAACGGGTTGCGCCCCAAAATGAGGACCGCGCGCGTGTCGCTCGATACCGCTCCGCCGAGCAGGGCGCGAATGACGCCGTCCACCTGTGCGGGGCGATCGAGCGTGCGCAGCGAGTCATACAACGGCCACTGGGCGAGCCGCACGCCGGGCACCCGATCGCCTGCCACCGTCAGGCCGAAGTTGATCCGGTTGAGGATGGCACCCGTGTTCATCCACGCCTCACCGGTCTCCGGATACCCATTCGGCGCCTGATGGCCGAACAAGGGCTGCCCCAGGCGACTCACCAGCTGCGCGGTGCGCGCCGTGACATCGGGCGCCGCGTCGAGGGCGCGCAGCGCACTGACCACCAGCTCGAACGGCGACTTCACCTTGGCGCGATAGGCGTCGGCACTGAAGAACTCCGGGCTCGTGACGATCGTGCGCACCGTCTCCCGGATGTTTCCCCGCGACAGCCGAAAGCGCTCCGCCGCCCGGGCCACCAGGGCCGGCGGCGGCGAGTCGCTCACGAATCGCTGCACCAGCTTGCGCGCAATGAACTCGGCGGTGCGGGGGTGATACGCCAGCAGATCCAGGACCGCTTCGCCCTCCTCCTGACCGCGGCCGGCCGGGAAGCGGACGCCCAGAATGGTCTTGGCGCCAGCATCATGCGCCTGCGGGCGAAAGACGAATCCTCCCCCCTGCGCCCCACGCTCGAGCGTCCACCCGGTCAGGGCGCGCGCCACCTCCACCACATCCTGCTGGGTATACCCGCCGTCCACCCCCAGCGTATGCAGCTCCATCAACTCGCGCGCGTAGTTCTCGTTCAGTCCACGCCGCCGTCGCTGCAGCGCCTCCACCCGCGCCATCTGCTCGGATGTCGCCCCACGCGGCTGAACGGCGCGGCGCACGGCCTGCGCCCGGCGCGCCGCGCGCTGCGGGGGAATTGGCTGGAGCACCGGCCGGCCACTGTCGGCGACGCTCTGCCAGTTGTCCAGGTAGTACAGCATGGCCGGACTCTTCGCGACGGCCCCGAGCAGTGCCCGGAAATCCCCCATGGCATGCTGCCGAACCGTGCGGTCGAAATCGTTGAGGAAGTACCGCGTCCTATCCTTGCCGGCAAACACATTGAAATGGTTCTCCCAGAAGTCGACGAGCACCTCCTCCAGCTGCCGTTCGGTGAGCACGGCGCGCGCCACCCGGCTCGAAGCCAGTTCGCCGAGGGCCTGCCCCGACTGCCGCGCCTGCTGGCGCAACCGTTGCGAGTCGACGGCCGTCAGGGGGCCGTCACCCCGGCGCACCGCCGCGGCCAGGGCTACAGCCGGCGGCGGAAACTCAGCCAGCAGCCGATCCGCCGAATACGCCAGCGTGCGATACCGACGCAGCAGCGAATCGGTGGCGTGATCGGCAAGGCGCTCCGGCTGCAGCTGCTGCGCGATCCAGCGGTCCACCCCCAGGCGGCGTACCGCGTCCACATCCTCCGGCCGTGCCCCGAACGCCAACCGGTTGAGTACGTGCTGGACCTGCTGGTCGACCGTCTGTTCCCGCAGGGCGCTGGGGGGTGGCGCGGTTTCGGCTGCCGGCCCGCTCGCACGGCGGTGGCCCATCCCGCCGGCACATGCCGCAAACGCGCATGCCGCAAACGCGCACGCCGTCACGGCGACGCCGGCGGCCCTTCGGCTGCCCCGCCAGCCTGTGCCTCTGGTGCGTCCCTGCCCCATGCGAACTCCCGGAAGTAGTCGTTCGTTTGGACGCTGCGCGGGCGTTCCCGTTAAGCAAACGTCGACACCCTCCCGTGATGTATCTTTCCCGCATGGCCTCCACCGCTACGTCGAGTCGTTTCGAGCGCTTGCTCGACGCGGCGTTCGCCACCGGCACCCTCACCGCAATCGCCACCGGCGGCGCCTTGCTGGGACTCGGCTGGCGTGAAGGCGAAGTGGGACGCGTCTTTCGACTGGCCGGACGCGGGCTGCTCGAGCGCCTGGGGGTCACGTCCTCGGCGGCGCCACTCACGTCGGTCGCGCTTGGCTACCTCCACCACCTGGTGATCGCCACGAGTTGGGGGGTCGCGCTGGCGCTGCTGGTCCTGCCGCTGCGCGGCATCGTACGCCCGCTGGCGGCACTTCTGGCCGCGGCGGTGTACGTCACCCTGGCAGCCGCCATGCTGCCGGCCCCACTGCGCATCGGGTATGCGGTGACGGCCAGCATACCGGGCGCTGTTCCCATTGGAGCGGCGTTGGCGTTGGCGCTGCTCGGGGGCTGTTGGCTCTACGCCACCGACGAAGAGCGCTGACCGATCTCGGCCGCCGTGCGGCGGGATCGTGACGCAGTCGCGACGTGGGCGGTGGGCTGCTCGCCATGGGCACTTCGTACGCTTCCACAACGTTGCACAGCATCGGGTGGGACGTCATTCCCACGTGGACGGCGCACGCCGGCGGCCGACCACCCGATCCTTCACTCACCCTTACTCAGGAGGCAACCCATGGACGTCCTCGTTCGACTCGAGGCGCGTCCGAGCGATTCGCCGGTACTCGCGCACGTGAATTCGATTCCCGTGCTTCCGTTCGGAACTCGCTCGCGGCGTGAAGTCGTCACGCTGTACGGACAGGCCGATGCGCAGGCGCTGGCGCTGGCGCTGGCCGCGACATTTGAGAGCGAGCGCACGGAAGCGGCGGCGTCGGGTGTGGTGCGACACCTCGGTGTCTGGCCGGACCGCGGGGCAGTGGGCGACTCGGCGTGGCGCGATGGCGCGACGGGCCGCCTCATGACGCAGGATCACGACATTCCGCTCCTTACCCTCGAAGCCCGTGCGTCCGAGCTGCTCGGGGCGTGTGGCACGACGTTGCGCCGGGTGGCTGCGGGGCTCGCCATGCCCGACTGGCCGGAAGGCACCGAACGGGCGCTCAGCTTCTCACTCGCCAGCGGGAATGCCGCCAGTGGGGGCGGCCCGCTCGACGATGAAGCCGGCGTGGAGAACTGGCTCGACTCGCTCCGGCAGGCGGACGCCTACTCGTACGATGAAACGGAGGTCGACTGAACCCTGTTCTGTCAGAATCGGTAGCAAGAGGCGGGCGGGTCACTGCGGTGATCCGCCCGCGCTGTTTCTCCGGAGCGCCCCAAGCGCATGTTCCGCACCATCCCGCTGCACGCCACGGACGACGGGCCCTTCGCGGCGCTCGTCTTCAAGACGCTGGCGGAGCCGAGCGCACGATCATTCGGGCCGTCGTCCCGCAGTCGGAGCTGCATCTGTTCGCCACCCAGCTCTTCTCGCTGACGCACGGCTTCGGCTAATCGGGACCGAGCAACCGCCGCCGCCAACGGGTTCGCGAGGCGCTCAGCCACGGGGGCGCCAACACGCCCCCGACTCGATGGCGTCTGCGCCCTACACCTTGTGGTAGGTGATACGCGCAGCCTCGCGACGATCGCTGGCCGCGTAGATCTCGAAGTCGCTGAAGAAGGCCGGCGCCTCCTGCTGCAGCACCCGCAGCGTCAGCACCGCCAGCCGGCGAATCTCGAGCTCGGCGGCTTCGCTCGAGCGCAACTCCAGCATCGTGCGCCACGCGCGGGCATTGCCCGTGACCACGATCTTGGTTTCGGTGCTGTTGGGCAGCACGCCGCGCGCGGCCTCGCGCGCCATCTTGCGGCGATGGACCTTGTCGTCGACCCACGCGTAGCGCGACATCAGCTGCTCCACGAGTCCCACGTAGCTGTCGAGCGCCGAGCCCACCTGCGCCGTCCACGCGTCCTCGAGCGGCGCGTCGCCGATGATGGCCGGCGGCATCACGAACTGCGCATCGCTTTCGTCCACGTAGCGCTGCGACAGCTGCGAGTACGCAAAGCCGGCCCGATGCCGCACCAGCTCGTGCGTGAGTGACCGGCTGATCCCCTCGAGCAGCAGCGAGTAGTTGGCGTGCTCCAGCACGCTCCCATGCCCCTGCTTCTTGATATTCTCGAGGTACTCGCGCGTGTCACGACCGGCCGGATTGCGCTGGCTCATGTAACACAGGCGCCCGGCGTATTCCGCCAGCCGTTCGCCATCGGTGGCCTCGCCGATCCACTGCACGGGCAGATGCCCCGGTTCGCTGAACTGGGGACGCGCGAGCACCGTGACGGTTGGCTCGCGGAGAATGGCGCGGTCGGAGAGCGGCATCGGGAGGGGAGACGAAAGAAGGTCGGCAAACGCGGCCGGGCGCACCCGTTCCAGCGGCGCGGCCCCGAGGTAGTTTAACCGCATGCCTTCGGATCGCCCCAGCTCCCGCTCCGTTCAGCAGGAGATCCAGCAGACCCGCCCCTTCCGGTCACGGACCCAGGAAGCCACCATCGCCCTGCTGCGTACGGCCTCGGTGGTGTCGCGGCGCTACGCCCGCCTGGTGGAGCCGCAGGGGCTGAGTCTGGCGCAGTACAATGTGCTCCGCATTCTCCGGGGGGCGGGGAGCGAAGGGCTGCCCACGCTGGCCATTCGTGATCGCATGATCGACGAAGGCTCCACGGTCACTCGCCTTTTGGACAAGCTGGAGCAGGCGGCGCTGGTCACCCGCGACCGCAGCCGCCCCGATCGGCGGCAGGTGCTCTGCCGCATCACCCCGCACGGCGAGGCGCTGCTGGCTCAGCTCGATCCGGCCATGGATGCCGCCGACACCGAGGTCATGTCGGTCCTTGCCCCGGAGCAGCTCGCCGACTTCATCGAGCTGTTGGCCTCGGTACGGACCGGGGGCGGCTAACCGGCCGTTGGCGCGAGCGCCGTTCCCAACCGGAAACGGCTCCAGTCTCGCGTGCGCTCGATGTCGGCCAGCGCCGCCGCCGCCTCGGCGGGCAGGGCAGGAGCGGCCGGGTCGTGGCGCAGCACCTCGAACGGTACCGCCCCCGGCGTGGCGACCTTGCACCCGGGGTTCAGCACACCACTCGGGTCCGCCGCGTCCTTCACGTGGGCGAATGCGGCGCGCGCCTCCAGCCCCCACACCCGATCCAGCAAGGGCGCCCGCAGGCGGCCG
Organism: Gemmatimonas sp.; assembly: GCF_027531815.1. Taxonomy (NCBI): domain Bacteria; kingdom Pseudomonadati; phylum Gemmatimonadota; class Gemmatimonadia; order Gemmatimonadales; family Gemmatimonadaceae; genus Gemmatimonas; species Gemmatimonas sp. The sequence continues at coordinate 325,311 of NZ_JAPZSK010000004.1, forward strand.
TCGCCGTGCTCCCCGGCCAGCGTCCCGCCCAGCCGCGCCGTGAGATTGCACACGTCCAGCAGTACGGACTCCACCGTCTCCCGCCAGCCGGGACGGGTCGTGTCCACCAGCGGGTTCACATGGGCGTGGGCATCGCCGGCGTGGCCAAAGATCACCCCCATTACCCCGGCCCGATCCAGCAGGTCGCGCACGCCGCGTACATAGGCCGGAAAGTGCGACGGGGGCACACAGCTGTCCTCAATGAACTGCATGCTGCGCAGCTGCGGAGCCAGCTGCGAGAGGATCGGGCTTGCCGCATGCCGCAGTGCCCACAGGCGCTGCTCCGCTTCTGGATCAAGTCCAGCGTGCAGCTCCATGGCGCCACTTGAGCGCCATGATTGCATGAGTGATGACAAATAGCCTCGGCAAGAGTCGGTGGTGTCACCCTCGACCTCGGCAATCAGCACCGCCTCGGCGTTGGTTGGCACCCCGGTCGCGCGGCCGCGCGCCGCCACCGACAGAAAGGTACGGTCCAGTAGCTCACAGGCGGTTACCCCCAGGGCGGCGGCCCGTCCGGCGCACTCCGTGGCCGCTTCGAGCGAACCGAAGGTGGCCAGCACGGTGGCCGTGCTTGTCGCAACCGGCAGCAGCGCGACCTCCACTTCCGTGAAAAAAGCCAGCGTGCCCTCGCTCCCCACGAGCAGGTCCACGAGGTGCCCGCCGGGGGCCAGGGCCGCCGCGACCCCGTACCCCGACGACTCCTTCCGCACACCAGCGTGCACCAGCAGGTCGGCCGGCACGCGGCGGCCGATTTCCTCGAGCGCCCGCACCAGTCGCCGCACCGCGGGCACATGCAGCGGGAGCAACCGATCCCGGTGCACCCACGCGTCCGAGCCATCATCGAACACGCACCGTACCCCCACGATCCACGGACGGGTGGCGCCAAAGCGGAGCGTGCGGGCGCCGGCCGCATTGGTGGCCAGCATGCCCCCAATCGTGCAGAAGGCCCCGCTCGACGGGTCCACCGGAAAACGAAGGCGCTGGGTACGCGCCGCCCGATCGATGACGCCGCGCAAGGCCCCTGTTCCGGCGCGCACGCGTTCCAGCTCCGTATCGACGGTCCCGAGCCGGTCGAGACGTGACAGGTCCACCACCACGCCCGGCCCCACGGCGCCGGCGGCCATACCGCTCCCGGAGCCGCGCGGAATGAGCGCCGCCCCCGTGCGCTTGGCCCACGCCACCAGCCCGCCCACGTCATCGGCATCGGCCGGCACCGCCACCGCCGCCGGCAGGCAGCGCGCAATACCGGCTCCCTCGGCGTAGAGCGCCCGCGCCAGCAGGTCCGTGCGGAACTGCCCGCGAAATCCGGACGGTGCATCGGCAGCGGTGAGGTGGCTCAGGTCAGCGGGCACGGGGCAGCAGGCGGGAAGGGTGCCGGAACGGCCGTGACTCGGCACGTCCGGACTCGTATCTTTCACGGAATATGCCCCTTCCCGCACCGGTTTCCGAGGCGCTCGCGCGGCGCGATGCCGCGCGTTTCTGCGAGGCCATTCTGCCCGCGGTCTCGCGCACCTTCGCCCTGGGCATCAAGGCGCTGCCCGGGGATCTGGGACAGGCCGTGCTCGATGCGTACCTGCTGTGCCGCATTGCCGACACCGTCGAAGACGCCCCCGGTATCGACCCGCAGGTCAAGGCGGCGCTGTTCGACGACTTCCTGGCGGCCTTCGACGACGCTGCCGCGCTCGCGCGCTTCACCAATGGCGTGCAGGGGCTGACCGGTGATCTCGCGCACCTCACGCTCACCAGGAACACGCCGCTGGTGTTCGCGCACTTCGCACAGCTCCCATCCAACACGCAGCAACTGGTGCGAAAGTGGGTGGCCGAGATGGCGGTCGGCATGCGGAAGTTCGTGCTGCTCTATCCCGACGGCATCCGCATCCAGACCATCGACGAGTACAAGGAGTACTGCTACTACGTCGCCGGCACCGTGGGGTACATGCTCACCGATCTCTGGCATGAGCACTCCCCCAGCATCGGTACCCAGCGCTACGCGATCCTGCGCGAGCGGTGCCGCGCCTTCGCCGAAGCACTGCAAACGGTGAACATCCTCAAGGACGTCGCCGTGGACGCGGAAAAGGAAAACTCGGTGTACGTCCCCGAGGAGCTGCTGCGGGCACATGGCAGCACCCAAAGCCGCATCCTCGCGCCGGAGCTCATCGCCAGCAACCGCGAGGCGCTCTCCCAGCTCATCAAGCTGGCGTGGCACGACCTCGAGGAAGCGCTCATCTACCTGCTCGACATTCCCCGTCGCGCCGTCCGCATCCGACTCTTCTGTATCCTGCCGCTGCTGCTCGCGTATGCGACGCTGCGCGATCTCGTGCAGAGCAACGCCATGCTCACTCCCGGCGGTAGCGTGAAGATCACGCGTCGCGAAGTGAAGAGCCTCCTCATGACCGGCAGCATGCTCGTCATGAGCAACGCCGGCGTACGCTGGCTCGTGGCCCGCGTACGCCGGCGCAGCTTCGAACTGGCCTTCGCCGGCTGACGCGCCGGCACCGATCCGCTAGCGTCCCGAGAACCAGCCGGACGGGGTGAAGCCCACGGGGTTGACCTCGAAGATCTGGCTGCGCGACCACCGTCCCGTGGTCGGGAAGTACGGGGGCGGGAACGGCAGCGCGCACCGGTTGAACGACAGGTCCTCGTTCACCCCGTGCAGATTCGCCCCGCTCATGGTCCCGGTCTGGCCGATGAAGTTCGAGATCAGCCCGCCGATCACGCGCACCGTGCCGCGATTGACGTACTGCGCCGCCGGCAGGCCGGCGGGCGGGTTCGGACGCTCCGCCCCGTACGTGTGCAGCGCCATCATGGCGGCGTGGACCGCCATGTCGGGGCGACGCGGGGAGTGATCGAAGTCCTTGCGGGCCATCCAGGCTGCGCCGGTGTTGCTGTTGTCCCGGCGCCGCTGGGGAGCCTGCAGGGAGTTGTCCGCGTACAGGATGTACCGCCCCGCGAACAGCCCCACGATGTCGTCATCCGCCCGGCAGTTCCCGTTGGCCGTGGCCGGGCTGGTGGCCTGCACCAGATCGTGCGCAATGATGATGTTCGTCCGTGCCGAGATCGTCACCCGTCCGCGCACGACCCCGCTCACCGCCACGCGCCCCTCGGCGAAGATCACGCCGCGAAAGTTGGGGTTGAGCGCGGGACTCAGCGGCCAGAGATACGCCCCATCGGCGCGCGCCGCGACGGCGGCCGGCACCGTTCCTGACGTCCGCAGCATCCAGCCGCCCGCCGAGTCGGTTGGCTGGAACACGCCGGTGGGGGAGAGGCGGTCGTCACCCCCCAGGAAGCATCGCGCGTTGACGTTGTCGAAGGCCGTCTGCTTGTTGATCATGCGCCCGCGATAGTTGGCGCCGCTGGTGACCGCCGGAATGCTGCGGAAGGTCTGGGTAACGGCCTGCAGCGCGCCCACCGTGGTGACCACGCCGCAGTTCGGCGAGAACAGCAGACTGTCCACGACCGTTGTTGCCCCGCCGGGTATCAGTAGTGGATCGACCGGGGGTACCGGTACCGCCCCCATGGCGTAGCCGAGTCCGTACGGCGCCGTGCTCGTCTGCTGATACACGCGGAAATACCCTTCGTCGGCGCCCGTCGTGTTGCCGTCGCCGTTGACATCGATGGCCACGAACTCGATGCGCATCGTGGCGTTCGCGCTGTCGCCCACCGTGAGGGTTGGTGTGAACACGTACCCGGCCCGATTGGCGATCGACTTCACCCGATCCAACTCGGCCGTGGTCGGCAGCGGAATGATGGCCACCCGCTCGCGTGGCGGATCGCCGCGATACTCCGCGGAGGCCCGATTGCGGATGATCCGCGCGGTCGTGACCTGATCGTGGAACACCGCCTGTGGCCATGGTGTGGCATTCCACACCCAGATCGTATCGTTCGAGTGCACCGGCCCCTGCGCCTGCGCGCCCAGCGCCCACCACAGTGTCGCCCCATTGGCGCCTCGGCCCACATTGGAGAAGCTGGCGTACCTGGCGAAGGACTCCTGAAATACCTCCGAGCGACGGATGGCGACGTTCCCGAAGCCATCCGAGACGCGCGTGACGATCTCGGCCTGGACGCCGTACTCCCCGGCGCTCGCGAGGCTGTCGGTGTTGCCCAGGCGCGAGACCCACGTGCTGCGCTTCACGCCGGGCATGCCTGCGATCGCGAGTTCCGACTCGATGGCGCTGAAGCCTTCCGCCGGAACGCTGTCCTGGCGGGCGTTGAGGCGGTCGCGCGTCAACTCCAGCCCAGTCAGGGCAACGTCATCCAGTCTGGAGGTGCGTTCCGATCCGTTCTGGATGATGCGTCCGGTGGTGGCCTGGGTGGCCGAGGCGAGGGCCAGCGTGACGGCGACGACCGTCACCAGCAGCACCAACAGCAGCGCATAGCCGCGACGGGATCGGGTCGACGCGGCGGCCCGGCGTCGACGGGTTGACCGAGGAAACAGCGTCATGGTACCACCACCGTGGCAGATGTGGTCAAGGAAGACACGTTCGGCGTGCAGTCCTGCACGGCCAGCGCGTACCGGTAGGAGCGCCCGAGCCCCTCTTCCACGCCGCCGTCCCGGTAGTTGTATGTGGTGCTGCCGGCGACCGTGCTGATGCCGGCGAGCGATTCCCCCCAGCTGCCCGCCCCCACGATCTGTCGCCACAGGACATAGCGCACCGCGTCCGACTCGCCGCCGCCGTCATCCGTCGCTTTCGGCCACGAGAGGAACACGGCACCGCTGTCCACGTTCCACGTGGCCGTAACGCTGGCGGGGGCGATTGGGGGGCGGCCACAGGCGCGTGACTGACGCGGGGCCGCCGTATTGGGCATGGCGACGAGATAGCGCACCGGCTCGGCTTGCGAGCCCGCGACGCGCCCGAGCTGGTAATTCACCTCCACCGCGCGCACCTGATCGATGCGTGCCGTGACGGCCACCCCCGTATCGGGAGCCACGCCCCGCGCCGCCACCGTCTTGGCCAGCGGCAGCCACGCCCGGGGCACGGTATCGAGGCCCACGGTTACGTTGGTGTACCGGTTCGGATCGTACCAGTAGCGCAAGAAGGGCGTGGTCCCCGATCGCCGGAGCCCGGTGGCGATGATCTCCGGCGGGCGATTGTTCACCTGCCGGGTAATCATCACGTCGCTCGCGTTCGTCGACGTGGTATCGCGCACGAACCGGAAGATCACCAGCTCCGCCGGCCCGAACGTCCCCTCGACCGCCGTGTAGTCCTGCAGCGGATACGTCACCCCGGGGCTGGTGCCGGGAATGGTGATGGCGGAGGAGGCGGGAAGGGCACCGACGTCGGCGGACGAGGCGTAGGTGTCCACGTACACGGCGCCTGTGAACGCGGAGGAGTCGAGGTCGTTGGTCAACAGGTCGGTGTTGAAGGCGATGACGCTGTCGTTCGCCGCCACCACAATGGGCTGCACTTCCGTCACGTTCGTGCCCGCAGTGCGCAGCTCCATGCGCAAGAGGTCCCGCGTGAAACGTCCGCTTTGGACTTCGGTCTGCTGGGCCGAAATCGCGCGATAGCCGCGCGTTTGGGCGAGCAGGAAGGCGACGGCAGCACCGCTGACCACCCCGAACAGTACCAGGGCAATCATGACTTCGGCCAGCGTGAACCCACGGCGGCGCTGTACGGGGAGGGTGGTCATGGGGCGGCAATGGTGATGGACCGAACCACGGGCACGGGCAGCCGCCCGGGCACCGACGACGTCACGTTGACGACCACGGAGGTGCGATTGCGGCCGCTCAGGCTGTCAACACTGACCGTCGTGGTGAGCGCGTAGCCATCGATGGTGCCGTTGTAGCCGGCGCCAGCGAGCGAGGTGAGCGTTCCGTAACTGGGCCAGACGAGCGCCCGATTGATCTGCATGTCGGCGATCGCCTGCGCACGGGCGCGGCCGCTGCTGTCTACGACGGCACGCGAGAACAGCACGGTGCTCATGGAGAGCCCGATGACGAGCGTCGCCAGCAGCGCCATCGCCACCAGCACCTCGACGAGCGTGAAGCCGCCACGGGGACGGCGGACCGTTGGGGGGGTCATGGGGCGCGCTTCCACTGACTGCCAGTCCATGTGTACCACGCCGAGCGACCCGTCGCGCGCGACACCTGCACTGCGCGCACCTCCCGGACTGTTTCATCGGGCAGCATGCTGCGGGTGGTGGTGAGGTAGAACGTGGCGGCGCGGTCCGTCGATCCGGATCGTTGCACGAGCAGCATGGGGCCTCGATCATCCGGCACCCCCGCCAGCGCCGACGTGCTGTCGCCCGCCAGCGCACTCACCCCGGGGGGCCGCGCCACCTCGATCTGATCGGGCAGCGGGGAGACCCGTGTACGTTCGGAATCTTCCGCACGCTGATTCTGATTCGCGTCCCACACCGTCCGCAGTATTCCCCCGGCCGTATCGAACACCACCAAGACGTTGTGCTGACGGCTCACCGCATCGCGCTGAGCGGCCATGATGACCAGATCGATGGTGCGCGCGGCGGTATCCACGCGCGCATTGTCAAAGCGTACCCGTGGCAGCACGAGGGTTGCCGTGATGCCGATGATCGCGATCACGAGCAGGATCTCGATCATGCTGAAGCCAGGGCGGTGTGAACGGACATGGGGCATGACGCAGTACTCTCCCGGTGGACGACACCGAAAGACGCGGGGCTCTGCGCCGCCGCAACACAATCGTCACGCGTGGCGACACCAGCATCACGACCTGACAACCGTGCCCGGACGGAGACGGCGCTGCGGTGCGGTCCGGGCAGGCAGGAGACCGCCCCACGCGGGACCGGCACCGACCGCTAGAACGGACTCGGCCCCTGCAGCATCTTCTCCAAGAGCGTGGGCGACGCCTGCAGGCGACCCTGCTGCGCCTCGTCGAGCAGCGACTCGATCCGCTGCTGCACCCGGCCCGCCATCGTACGGAACGTGCGGGCCATGGTGCGCCAGCACAGCCACGTCACGCCCCCGGCGATCGCCGCCAGCAGAGCCATGATGACCACCACCACCTGCGGCACGACCGTCAGGAAGAGCAGCGGCACGGCCGCGAAGCCCAGCACCAGCACCCCCGCCCCGGCCGCCCCCACCGTGGCCGTCCGTACCGACCGGCGCGCGCCATCCACCACGGCGTCGAACCGCAGTACCGAGCGCGTGTCGTCCACGCGGGTGGCACTCACCACGAGTTGATCCACGCGCACCAGGTCGAAGCGTCGGCCACCCGAGCCCAGCGAGCGGAAGAAGTTCCCCAGCGGGTCCCGTCGCGGCTCCCAGATCACGCGATCGGCGGTACGGCGTACCGCGACCATGTACTCGTTGCGCGGCAGAAAGGCATCGAGATCGCGCAGCAGCTGCTCGGGCGTCCCCGGGACCGTCCGCTGCGCACTCACGACGCCGGGGCCGATCCCCGCGAGCATGCCGCCACTCCCCGCGTCCGGCATCGTGATCTGGGCACGCTCCTCCGCAATGGCCTGTCGCACGTGCTGCACGTCCAGCCCCACTTCCTTGGCGATCTCCACCAGCCGCGCTTCGCTGATGGTGTCGCCAGGCTCACTGGGCTCGGTGTTCTGCAACTCAGAGGCGCGGGCGAGCACGCGCTCGAGCGCCGTACGCGGAAGGTCACTCATGTCAGATGCCGCTGAGCACGATGTCGATCTGTCTTGCCAGCGCCTCGCGAATGATGGCGGGCAACGTGAAGGTACTGTCGAAGAGGGCGCGCACGTCACCGGTCACGCGCTGTCCGCTCTGCGTCAAATAGTAGCGCTGGTAGCCGTCGAGCAACTCGGGCGCGATGCGGGCCAGCAGCATGGCCCCTGCCTGAACCTGTCCCGACGAAATGAACTGTGCGGCCACGCCGGCGCGCTGCTGCGCCGGCGTGGTGTTGTCGCTTACGGCCGGACCCACGAGCGCGCCTGTGGCCTCGTGGGCAAATACGTACAGCACCTGTGCGGCATCGGCGGGGCGCGCGGGATAGGTGACCGCCACCATGACGCGTCCCGTGTACCCGGGGCCGGTACGCCCCTCGCCGCCAATCGGCAACGACAGCACGAGGTCGCCCTGCCGCTGCCCGGTGTTGTTCAGGAATCGCTCGAACTTGTCGCGATAGACCTGCTGCCATAGGCTGTCCACTGCCGTGATCGTGGGGGAACGCTCGCGCAGCTGTCGCTGATGTTCGACCAGCAGGAATCGCGCGCCCTCGTCGTCCACGCCGGTGAGGAACAGCCGCAGCCATTCCCGGTCACTGCTCCCCGGAAAGAGCGCCGCGAACGGCTGCAGGCGCAACGCTACCTCGCGGCTTGGCGCGCGTCGTACGTCTCCACCCAATTGCAGAAACTGCTCGGCCGTGGCGCGCAGCTCGTCCCATGATCCGTAGGCAAACGGGAGAAACTGCGCATCCAGGTAGCTGCCGCGCTGCAGTCCGCGCCGCAGCACCTCGCGGTTGCCGTCGAGCGCGGTGAGCAGGTTACGCTGATTCTTGAGGACCGTGATGGAGTCCCGATAGCCACGTCGGTAGAGTGGCACCGACGCGGTATCGTCGCTCAGCATAGCGAAGGCGTGCAGCCACAGGTCCACGTGCGGGACAGTGCGAACGGGCCACCGCAGCGGCGGTGGAGCCACTGCCGCCGTTGCCGGACCGGCGCCGCTGGCGGGCAGGGGGGCAGGGGCCGCGTCGGTTGGTACCCCTGACCGGGCGGATGCCGACGCACAGCCCAGCAGCAGGGCCATGCCAAACGCGACGGAAACGCGGAGCATCATGCTCTCAATACACGCCGACCGGGTCACGGGATTCAATCCCGTCCCCTGTCGTGCCGCCTCCGCCACGCGCCAGCGTGGCCTGATGGACGGCGGCTACCCCTGTCGACCGCAAGTCACGCAGTAGCGCCAGTGCACCGCCAGTTCCGTGCTGCACGCCGCACAGTGACGCTTGGTCAGGTCCATGCCACAGTACGGACAATAGGTCACGGGGCGCCCCTGGGGCAGCCTGTTGTCGCAGAAGCGACAGCACGGAGGGACGGCGTGCGCGGCACGCTCCGGCGTCCGGTCGCCTACGGTTGCCGCGAGGTGCCCGCGGCCGACAACAGCCGCGCCATCTCGGGGTGCTGGAAACAGCTCGTGCTCCGGGTCGTAGGCGGGCTGTGTCGGTACCGCTCCGGAGCTGCTGCGTCGGCCAACGGGGGGCTCGGTGCAGACGCCAGGGCCGCTGTCGGTCGCTGCGCGCGCCGACTGCTTGAGCTGCAGCGTACTCGTGGCCCAGGCCCGTACCATGGACAGGGTGGGCGACGGAAACGTCAGCGCCAACCGGCAGGCGCTCTGTAGCGCCGGCTCCGCCATCACGTAACCGCGATCGCCGGCAACCAGACGCAGCAGCGCCGCTTCAAAGGCGTCGGTACCAGCGTCGGCCATTTCGCGGCGGACCTCGCGGAACGGCAGCAGCCGTTCCTCGAGATCACCCAGCGTGAACCCGAGCGCGAGCAGCTGCGGATACTGGGTGCGGATGGTGCGGGACAGACGGAATGCCAGACGATCCAGATCGTCGAGCGAGCGGGCCACGACACTCACTTGCCGCCGGTTCCGTGCCGGGTGTCCACCTGAGTGTCCATGCGCTCGCGCGTTTCCTCACTGATACGCGCGATCATGCGCTCGGCCACGTTCTTGTCGTGCTCCTGCGCATCGTTCCAGCCGTAGCGGTACCCAATGGCAATGCCAACGGCCAGGGCAAAGAGAAGCTTGTACATGGGCACCCAGGGTGAGTCCCGGCGCCCCAGCGCCGGGATGCAAATCACCCTATGGACGCACCGCGGAACGCGCTGGTAACGGCGGCGCTGGAACGAACCGTTCCGCCACCGGAAATGGCGACAACGCCTGTGCCCGCACCTTGGGCCCCTGCGCCTGCAGCCAGGCGTTGAACTGCGACGCCACGAGCCCGTCGGAGGCATCCTGCGCCGCTGCTGCCCGCGTCGCCAGATGGTTGGCGTATTCGTTCTGCGGATGCCCGGCATGTCCCTTCACCCAGCACCATTGCGTCTCGTGGAGGGCGATGGCGTCGACGGCCTCCTGCCACAACTCCACGTTCTCCACCGCGCCATCCTTGCGCTTCCAGCCGCGCGCCATCCAGCCGCGTACCCAACTGGTCATGCCATCCACGATGTAGCGGGAATCGGTCGTGAACTGCACGGAGAGGCGGTTCCCTTTCCTCGACATCGCGGCATAGCTGTCGATCACCGACCGCAGCGCCATGCGGTTGTTGGTGGTCGTGGGCTCCGACGCCCACAGGTCAAAGCGGGACACGGTGCCGTCGGCCTTGCGAAACTCCACGAGGGCGCCAAGACCGCCGGGGGTGGCACCGCTCTGGCCGTTTCCCAGGCATGATTCGTCGGCGTAGACCGCCACCAGCGGATAGCGCGCCGTCATCGCACGGCCTCGAGCGAATCGATCTCGTCCACGATCAGCTCCAACCGATGCCCGGTGCTCGGGTGCCGTGCCATGATCACTTCGCGGCCACTCTCCACGCGCAGGCGCTCGGGAATCACGACGTACTCCGTCCCGCGCCGCATGATGGTGAGGCGCGACCCATCGATGATGGCTCGCTCGAGCAGATCGTATTGTGCGGTAGTCGGTTGCATGCGGAGGAACGTCGTGCGGCAGAAAGGAAGACGATGGGCAGCAAAGGCGGAAGGACGTCCGGTCAGGAGGTGATCACCCTTTGCAGGATGGCTGCCGCCTGCTCGAGCTGCTCGAGTTCCACCCATTCGGTGGACGAATGCGCCCGGGCAATATCGCCGGGGCCAAAGCAGAGCGCCGGGATGCCGGCCTCGGCGAAGAGCGCGGCGTCGGTCCAGCAGGACAGCCCGTCGATGGTGCCGGCAAGCCCGTGCGCGCGGCACGCCTGCACGACCGACGTGACGAGGGCATGCGACGCCGGCGTTTCGAGAGGCGGTTGGGCTCCACCCAGCGTGCAGGTGGCGCGGAATGCGGGGTCCGTCGCGTGCAACTGGTCGAGCAGCGCCTGCACTTCGCGCAGGACCGTGTCCGGCTGCTCACCCGGCAGCGTGCGTCGTTCCAGTTTCACGGTGCATTCGTCCGCATAGGTGCTCCACCCCGTACCGCCGGCAATCAGCGGCGCGTGCACCGAGGCGCGCCCCAGCAGCGGATGGGTGCGCCGGGTGAGCTCCTGTTGCTCGAAGGCCTCGAGGGCCATGAGAAAACGCGCGGCCAGCCGGTTGGCATCGATCCCCACATCGTAGCGGCTGCCGTGCGCCGCCCGCCCCTGCAGGTGCACCGTAATCCAGGCGAATCCCTTGTGGGCCGGGACCACGGCGAGGCGCGTGGGTTCCGTGATGATGGCGGCGGCAGCCGTCAGGCCGTCAGCCAGCAGGGCGCGCGTGCCAATACTGGCAAACTCCTCGTCGCACACGGCCGCGATCACGACTTCGCGCGACAACGGTCCGGCGGCCGCCGCGCGCGCCGCCGCTACACACATGGCGGCAATGCCGCCCTTCATGTCCGTTGCGCCGCGGGCATACAGATTGCCGTCGCGCATCTCGGGGACGAAGGGAGCGTGGCTCATACCGTCGGTGCCTACGACATCGAGATGCCCGTTCAGCACCAACGGCGCCACCCCCGTTGGCCCAATGCGCGCCACCACGTTGCTGCGCCCCGGGGCGACATCCGCAACGTGCACCGCGAAGCCCCACTCCTCGAGGACATTCGCCAGCAGCAGCGCCACCTCCCGCTCCCCAGGACCATCAGGTACCAGGCTCGGATTGCGGGAATCGACCGCGACCAGCGCTCTGGTCAACGCGAGGGGAGAAAGCGGGAAGGGCACCTTGGCAGTTTAGCGATGCCGCCGCAGCGGGGTCAGTGCCGCGTGATAACCACGCCCTGCGTGGCCACGCGCCAAGGCAGCACTGCACCAAGCGGTGCTGCCGCCGCGCGCACCGCCTCCATCTGTCCGACGCGTGTGAGTGCCACGACACAGCCACCGCCGCTCGCCCCCAGCGCCTTGAATCCTTCCGCTCCCGCCGCCCGCACGGCCGCTTCGATGGCGGCCATGCGAGGCGTCGTGATCGCCGGGTGCAACGATTGCTGATGATGCCAGTGTTCGTCCACCAGGCCAGCCAACTCGCTCACGTTCCCTGCCTGCAACGCCTCGGCCATGCCACGCGCGAGGTCGCGCATACGCTCGAGCGCCGCCACGACGGTGGGAACACGCGTGCGGTAGGCATCGAGCACGGCGGTGATCGTTTCCGCCGAGATGCGGGATTCTCCGGTGTAGATGACGCATACCCGGGATTCCAGTGATGCCACAGCGCTGCTGGTGAGCGGCAACTGCTGCACATGTCGCCGGTGCGTCAACGTCAGGCCGAGCGCCCCGCCAAAGGCCGCCGCGTAGTGGTCCTGATATCCCCCGGCAATGGCGAGCCCGTCCACCTCGGTGGCGCGGCTTGCCTCGGCCAGCTGGCACGGGTCCATGGCGTCGCCACGGGCCGCGGCGATGGCAGCCTGCAGCGCGACACCGGCAGCCGAGGAGCCACCGAGGCCGGCGCCGACCGGAAAGTCGCTGGTCAGTTGAACGCGGGCGTGCGGCAACCCGGCGCGGCGCAGTGCGATCGCCACGAGGGCATCGTCGGGGGAGGGGGCGTCTGCTCCCTCGGTCACGAGTCGAACGGTGGCGCGGCGTTCGATGGCCAGATTGCATACGAAACCGCCTCGCTCCTCGGGGAAGGGCGGGACATCTGTCCACCCTCCGCCGAAGTCGAGGCGGGTTGGCGCCGACGCGACGATCACGCGGCGTTACTTCTTCTTGCCTGCGGCCTTCTTTGCGGGAGCCTTGGCCGGGGCCTTCGCGGGAGCCTTTGCCGGAGCCTTGGCGGGAGCCTTTGCCGGCTTGGCCGGAGCCTTGGGGGCCGGCTTGGCCGGGGCCTTGGCCGCCGGCTTTGCGGGCGCCTTGGCGGCGGGCTTCGCGGCCGGTGCCGGCTTGGCGGGCGCCTTGGCGGCGGGCTTGGCCGGTGTCTTGGCGGCGGGCTTGGCCGGAGCCGCTTCCTTCTTGGTGGCCGGCTTGGCTTCGCTCTTGGGCTCCGCCTTGGCCGGCTTCGCTTCGGGCTTCGGTTCCACCTTGGCTTCGGGCTTGGCTTCGGCCTTGGGCTTGGGGGCCGGCTTGGGCGGCAGCGGGGCGAACGTCACCTTGTCGGACGGCTTCTGCGGCTCAATCCGCATGGCCGCGCGCGCCTCGAGGGCGGCCTCGGCGGCAGCCGCCGGCGCTTGCACGGCCTTGGGCATCTGTCCGAGCGGCACCGGTTTGGGCGGGGCGGCCTTGGGCTGCGGCGCGGGAAGCGCCCCATGCTTGGCAATGTACGCCGCTTCGGCCTGACCAATGAGCGAGTCGGCCTCGTCCTGATTCATCTGGCCGCGCCGGACCATGTAGTGAATGAGGTCACGCGCGCTCTCGATGACAAAACCGCTCAGCCCGGCGGCCGCTCCAACCACGTCCCGCATGGCGCCCGCCATCCGGCTTCCGGCCTCGAGGCTGATCTCGTGCGCCCGGGCCGCCATTTCAGCGGCTGTGTCGCGCGCATCGGCAGCCCGGTGTCCCGGACCTCGGCGTGGCGCGGGAGCGGTTGGAGGCGCATCGCCTTCCGTGAGCGTATCGTCGTCAGCCTGCGGCAAATCGGCCATAGGTGGAGCGCACTCCTTCCGCCATGCATGAAAAAAGGGTGGTCGAGTCACTCGGCGGTGATGATGCCGTTCCCGCCGAGGGGCCTACGTCCACCGGAACGCGGGTAACTATATGATTTCCAGTGATCTATGCAAGGTATCCGCACGTGCTTTCGGGCGTCGGGGCGCATATTATTGGCGTCAGTCCGGCACCGCTCCTGGGCGCGCGCAATCACGAAACCTGCCAGAATACGTCAGAAAAGCACAAAGAGTAGTTGCCTAATAACGCCATTAACGGATCATTATGGAGCCACTTCCGCTCTCGGGTATTCGTGTGCTCGATCTCTCGCGTGTCCTCGCCGGTCCGCTCTGCACCATGATGCTCGGCGATCTCGGGGCGTCCGTGCTCAAGGTCGAGCGACCCGGACTGGGCGATGACACGCGTGGCTGGGGGCCGCCTTTCGCCGACGACGGCCAATCGGCCTACTTCCGCAGCGTCAATCGCAACAAGCTGTCGCTGACGGCCGACTTTGCGCTCCACGACGACCGCGACCTCGTGCTGGCGCTCATTGCCGAGGCCGATATCGTGGTGGACAACTTTCTGCCCGGTTCGCTCGCTCGAAGCGGTATCGATGCTGACGCCTTGCTGGCTGCATGTCCGCGGCTCATCTGGTGCACCATTGCCGGATTCGGGGTCGACAGCCTGCGCCCAGGATACGACTTCGTGGTCCAGGCGGAGTCGGGCTGGATGGCCATTGCCGGCGAACCCTTGGGGGATCCCATCAAATCCGGGGTGGCCATGGTCGATGTGACCACCGGCAAGGACGCGGCGATCGGCATTCTGGCCGCCTTGGTGGCGCGCGAGCGAGCTGGGGGGGTGGCGCTGCCGCCCGAGCGCAGGCGTGTGCAGGTGACCCTGCAGTCGAGCGCCGTGGCGGCGCTGGCCAACGTGGCGCAGAACACGCTGGTGAGCGGTCGTGAGGCCGAGCGGTGGGGAAACGCCCACGCGAACCTCGTGCCGTATCAGCTGTTCCGCGCGGCCGATCGCCCCTTCGTGCTGGCCGTCGGGAGCGATGCGCAATGGGTGGCCGCGATGCGGGCGGTGGGGCGCTCGGAGTTGGCGGATGACCCGACGCTGCGTACCAACGCCGGGCGCCTGCAGCAGCGCACCGCTGTGGTGACCCGGCTCGCGGAGCTCTTCGCGACCCGGCCTGCCGATCATTGGATCGCCGCGCTGACCGCGGCCGGCGTGCCGTGCGGCGTCGTGCGATCGGCGCGGGAGGCGGTGCTGGAGCAGCTCCGGGCACACGACCTCGGCATCACCGAGGCGGCCCGCACGGGCTTGCCACCATTGTGGAATGGCCGAGTTCGCTTCGCGCCACCGCAGCATGGCGAACACAGCGTTACCGTGCGGGAAAACGGGTGGCACGCCTTCGCGCGCGCCGAGTGATACGGCACACCATTTTCGTGATCCTATCGTGACCTCCGCGTGCGCGCTTCGTCTTTCTGGCGAGACGAACAGCAGACGTGGTGGTCGTCCGGGGGATGGTTCCCGGCGGCGGTTGTGCGGCAGGGGTGTCAAACCCGTCACCGCGGCGTTATCCTAGCGCCGTGACCACGACGGAATCCGAAATCCCACCACACGACGTCGACAACGATCAGGACGTCATTTCCCGGGTGCTCGCGGGAGAGCGCGACGCGTTCGCGTTGCTGATCGGTCGCTACAGTGATCCGCTGTATCGACATGCGCTCGGCATGACGGGCAGTCCCGACGTCGCCGAGGACATTCTTCAGACATCGTTCATCAAGGCCTATCACCATCTCGGTGAAGTCCGCGGACGATTCGATGCCTGGCTGTTCCGGATCGTTGCGAACGGGTGCAAGGACTGGCTGAAGAACATTCGGCGCGCGCACCTCAGCTACGACGAAGACGATCAGCCCTCCGGCTACGCGAGCCCCGATGAGGACCTCGACCGCACTGAACTGCGGCAGGATCTCGATGCAGCTCTCGCGCAGCTGGCGCCAAGCCTTCGGGAAGCCTTCATCATGAAGCACGTGGAAGGGCGCTCCTACGAAGAAATGGCGGACCTCCTGGGTACCACAGTCGGCGCTCTGAAGATGCGCGTGCATCGGGCACGTGAAGCACTTCAGGCCCTGCTCGAGGAGAAATACGCGTGATGCTCGATCGACACGAAGCGCACGACAACCTGAATCAGCAGGTTCGCGACCCGCGTGATGCGACGGCCCCGGCCGAGCGCCCCGTGCCAGATCGCGAGGTGCCGCTCCCCGGCGTTTCGGCGGCGGATCAGACCACCGATGCGGTGCAGCGGTGGCTCGATGGTGACGCCACGGAGGCCGAGGCACGCGCCGAGAACGAGCAGGCGGTGGCCTTCTGGATGCGAGTCAACACCGACGCCGGCGTGATGCGTCAGGCCAAGGCCCCGGCCCACCTGACGGCCAACATCATGGCGGCGCTCCCCGCCACGGCGCCGGTAGTCAACGCCCCGCTGGCAGACTGATTGACCAGCCGGACCATGGCCGGTTGACTAACCGCACGCCATGCTGAACACGCCGCTCGGCTCTGCCGGGCGGCATGTCTCTGTGCCGCCCGCCATGCGCGGCGTACGGTGGGACTGGTCGACACGCGGACCCCGACGCACCTTGCTCGCATGTCCCGCCCGATGACTGTGCTCCGCTCGTCGCTGGTGCTGCTGCTGGGCGCCGCCGTGGCACAGGCCCAGCCCCGTCCCCAAGTCGTCACCCCCGACGCCCGCCCCGACATGCTCGTGGGGACCGTGGTCAATGCCATCGGTCGTCCCATGGCCGATGTCGAGGTCTATCTTGCGCGCACCGAGCGAAGTACCCGGACCGACGCCCGTGGCGTCTGGCGCGTACTCAACCCGCCGGTTGGCGCCCATGTCGTGGTGGCGCGCCAGTTCGGCTATGTGCCCTACATGCGCGAAGTGATCATCGGCAGCGGGACCCCGGATAGCGTGGACCTGTTGTTGCGGCGGTATCCCACGACGCTCTCCCCGGTGGAGGTGCGCGCGCGATCCAATCGGTCGGCCGCCGAAGCGGACGTGGTGGCAGACCGGCTCACCCAGCTCAAGGCCAACGCCGGACGCCTCTTCACGCGGGCGCAGATTCTGGAGCAGAAGCCGTATTCGCTCGCCGAGCTGATTCAGGGGGTGCCCGGCATCCTCGTGCGCCGGGGGCAAGGGGAGATCGTGGCGACATCATTGCGTGGTGGAGCGGCGATCGGTGGCGGGGGCGGCTCCCAGTGCGAGCTGCAGTTCTTCCTCGACATCACGCCGCTGGACAATGCCGGCGCCGCGTCCATCGACCCGCTCAGCGTGCGCAGTGTCGAAGTGTATCCGCAGAACGTACTGCTCCCGGGACTGCCGCAACGCGCCGACAAGTGCGGCTTCATTGTGGTGAATTCGCTGCGCCGCTGATCGCGCGCCACCCTCGCGCTTTTGGGTACGGGCGCTACATTCGCCCGGTCGCTGTGCGTTCCGCGCTTGCGGGCGTCGTTCAATACTCACCCCCTCCGCAATGCCCCACTCCCCCAGTGCATCGCCGCGCTGGCGGTCCATGCTGGTCGCGACCCTATCCGTGGTAGGGTTCGTTGGCTCACCGCAGTCCGCCAGTGCGCAGGGCGCCCAACCGCCCGCCACCACTCCCTCCCGCCGTGCGCGCATCGCGGGCGTCGTGACCGATGTGGCGACGAAGCAGCCGGTCGCCGGTGTCAACATCTTTCTCGTCGGAACGCCCATCACGGCGACGACCGGCGCCGACGGGCGCTATGTCATCGCGAGTGCTCCCACGGGCATCTTCAACATCGAAGCCAAGCGGCTGGGGTTCGGCGCCCAGCGCGCGGACAACGTGCGTCTCATCGCCGACAACGTCACGACGATCAACTTCAGCATGTCGGCCGCTGCCACCCGACTGAATGAAGTGACCGTGGCCGGCACGATGGACCCGGTGTCGGTGGCCAAGTCCACGATTTCGGTGGACAAGATCACGGCGGATAACATTCCCGTGCCGCCGACCACGTCGGCGGCGGGCGCCCTCGTGGGCAAGGTGGCCGGTGTGGCCATCACCCGCGCCAGTGGCGCGCCGGGATCAGGCGTGAACATCGTCGTGCGCACCCCCATTTCCGGCATCACGCAGGACGGCGTGTCGCCATCTCCGCTGTTCGTGGTGGACGGCATCTTCCTCAATCAGGGGCAGAGCGTCACCACGCAGGACATCGAGGCGATGGACATCGAGTCCATCGAAGTCATCAAGGGGGCCGCCGCCGCGTCGCTGTACGGGTCGCGAGCCGCCGCCGGCGTCATTGCCATCACCACGCGACGCGGCCGCGGACTCGCGCTGGGCACCAACCAGTTTCAGGTGCGCGCGGAACAGGGTACCGACCAGTTTCAGGACCGGCTCGACAAGAACCAGTACCACCCCTTCCGGCAGGATGCCCAGGGGAACTGGCTCGACGCCAACAACGCGGTCGTGCCCCGCGCGCAGCGCGCGCTCACGCCCACCGGCTTCATGGACCAGCCGTTCCGCGGGCAGACGTACAATCACGCGGCGCTCTTCTTCCGCCCCGGCCAGTTCAACACCCAGCAGATCCAGGTGCAGGGCAATAGCGCGGCGTCGAACTACAACATTGCGTACACGCGGAATGCCAACCCGGGCATCCTCGAGAACAACGAAGGCTACCTGCGTCACACGCTGCGCCTCAACGTGGATTCCCGCGTGAGCGAAAAGCTCAACGTGGGCGTGTCCATGAATCACACGCGCGGCGTGCAGGATGTCTCGGCCCCCTCCTTCGGCAACTTCTATCGCATCGATACCGATGTGAACCTGAAGGAGCGGTCGCCGTTTCCCTCGACGAACGGGTTCCCGTACGTCATCGTCCCCGACTCGGTGACGCTGTTCGAGAACCCGCTGTACACGCAGTTCCGGGCGGACAACGTGGTCACCCGCTCCCGCACGCTGCTCAACGCGAACGGCGTCTACCGCCCCACGTCGTGGTTCTCGCTGTCGGCCGATGCCAACTACGATCGCGGCGACAACAACCAGACCACCTACACGCCGCGTGGGACCCCACTGGTAACCTCCAGCGGCGGCCTGTCCCCCAGCCTCGGCAGCCTGGTGGAGAACAACGCCGGCAACGGTGGCTGGATCTTCACCGGCACCGGCTCGCTCACCAAGGGGATCGGCGACCTCACGGTGCGTCTGTCACAGCGCGGCGAAGCGCGCCGGGAAGCGAACGTCAGCCTCACCACCACCGGCACGCAGTTCTCCACGGAAGGACTCAAGGCCATGTCGCAGGCCACGGTGCGCACCACCACCAACAGCCGCACCGACTACCGCGTGATCGGTTCCATCACGAGCCTTGGCCTCAGCTTCAAGGAACGGTATATCGGCGACTTCCTTGTGCGCCGCGAAGGCAACTCGCTCTTCGGACGGGCCAACCGCTGGAACACCTTCGGCCGCGCCTCTGCCGCCTGGCTGCTGAGTGAGGAAGGCTGGTTCCCGTTCCAGAACTTCAACAGCTTCAAGCTGCGCTACAGCTACGGCGTCACGGGACTCAATCCCGGCTTCTCGAACCAGTACGAGTCGATGAGCTCCGACGGCACCGGCGCCATTCGCCGCGGTACGCTGGGGAACGTGAACATCTCGCCCACGTACACCAAGGAAGAGGAGATCGGGCTCGACGTGGCGTACAAGTCGCGCCTCTCTGGCACGCTCACATACGTGCGCAACACCAGCCGCGATGTGTTCGTGAATGTGCCGGCGCCCGCCGTCACCGGCTATGAGGTCCAGGTCACCAACCCGGCGGTGCTCGGCGGACGCATCATCGAGGCCACCATTCAGGGGGCGATCCTCACCAACCCGAAGAAGCTGCGCTGGGATGTGCTCCTCACCGCCGACCGGGCGTCGCTGAGCACGGGGCGCTTCGGCCGCACCTGCTTCCAGGACGACATCCAGAACAAGTGCGACGGCATCCCCGTGAGCCAGATGTGGGGAATGATGAACGTCGAGAACCTGTCGCAGCTTCCGGCCATCCACCGCAACTCGCAGGCCCAGTTCGACGTCAACGACGAGGGCTATGTGGTGGCCGTGGGCGCCGGCAACACGTGGCGCGACGGGGTGGCCCGGAATCTCTGGGGCACCAACGTGGTGATCGACGGCACCACCTATCGCTGGGGGCACCCGATTCTGCGCCGCGCGGAGGATGGGACCAACTTCTACGGCAAGATCGGGGACTCCAACCCCGGTCTCAAGTTCGGCTTCCAGAACAACTTCCGGTACAAGGACTTCCGGCTCTTCGTGCAGACCAACGGTCAGATCGGTGGCAACGTGTACGCCGGCAGCAACCAGCTGCTGTATGCGTCGGGCGACCACCCGGACGTGGTGCAGGCCGGCAAGCCAGACGAGTTGAAGAAGCCGATCACGTACTACAATGCGGTCGCGGCGAACAACACCCTCTGGATGAGTCGTTTCGTCCAGAGCGGCACGCACATCAACATCGCCGAAGTCATGTTCGGGTATACGCTGGACGCCACCAGGTGGCGCACCATCGAACGGCTCGGTTTCAGCCGCATGAATCTCGACCTCATCGGGCGCAACATGCGCACGTTCACCGGCTATACGGGGCTCAACGTGATGAACGGCTCCCCCACGGTTCGCGTCGATGACACCCAATACCCGATGACCCGCACCCTCACGGGTGTGGTCACGCTCACGTTCTGATCCCATGTCGCCCAACAGACTCCGCGCAGTGACCGCCACCGGTCCTGCCACGCGCGTGCGTCGCGGACTCGCTGCCTGCGCGGCCCTTGCCGCGCTTGGCGGTTGCATGAGCCTCGATGTCACCGACCCGAACAATCTGAGCATCGAGACGGTGTTCACGAACCCGTCCAATGCAGAAGCGGCGCTCGTGGGCTCGTTCAAGGCCTATACCGAGCTCGCTCGGAGCAGTTGCCCCACCATCCCGCTCGAGATCTACGGCAACATCCAGTCGTCGACGAGCACCACGTACCTCGAGTACTCGACGGAACCACGGCAGCCCATCAACAACCGCGACAACCTCAACTGCCTCTCGCGCTACATCTTCAACACCAGCTACGAAGCGGCGGCGGGGGCCCGCGAGGCGTTCATCGGCATCAAGCAGAACAACCTCAAGTACGGCACCATCTCCACGCAGTTCCCCGACGGACGCGACACGCCGTCGCGCAAGATCTTTGCGCGCTTCGTCATCGGCATCTCGCAGCTCAAGCTGGCGCTGCTCATGGACCAGGCGTACCTCACGGACACCATCACGCCGGGATACAACCAGATCGTCCAGGAGCTCACGCCCTGGCCGGCGGTTCTCGACAACGCCAGGCAGCAGCTGCGCGCCGCCATCACCGAAGCGCGCAACACCCCCGATTTCACGTTGCCGCTGCTGTTCGTGAACAACGCCGCCAATCGGGCCATCAATCGCGACGAGCTGGTGCGGGTGATGCAATCGTTCCTCGTGCGCGCCGACGTCTATTCGGCGCGCACGCCGCAGCAGCGGGCCGCGGTCAACTGGGCCGCCGTGCTGGCCCGGCTCGACAGCACGATCACCCGGGACTTCGGCTACGTGGCCGACCCGGCGGTGGCCGGGACCGGGTCCACGTACATCACGAACTCGTTCGCCCAGAATACGCTTCGTCTATCCAATCGCTTCATTGGCCCGGCAGATACGTCCGGCCAGTATCAGGCGTGGCTGGCGCGGCCTGTCGCCCAGCGCAATGCGTTCGTGATGGCCACCCCCGACCTGCGCATCCGCAACGCCACGACCCCGGCGCCCACGGTTCCTACGCCGGCCCCCGTCCGCATCCAGCGGGTGACGACGACCATGGGCAGCGCCGCCAACGCGCCGTACATCACGTCGTTCTACCGCCACGTGCGCTTTCTCAACGTGGCCGCCGACTCGGGGAGCCGCACCTTCGTACCGGTGATCACGGTGCAGGAGATGCAGTTCATCCGCGCCGAAGCGCTCTTCCGCCTGGGCCGGTTCGCCGATGCGGCCGCCATCATCAATCCCTCCCGCGTCGCCGCCGGTCTCCGCCCGGTGGGTCCCACCGGGCCGCCGGCCGGACGCGACTGCGTGCCGCGCAAGGATGACGGCAGCTGCGGTGATCTCTTCGATGCCATCATGTACGAGAAGCGCATGGAGCTCTTCCCGCTCGAAGGTGACATCAACTACCTCGATCAGCGCGGCTGGGGGCGTCTGTTGCCGGGCACCCCGCTGCACATCCCCGTCAACGGGCGTGAGCTCATCACGCGGGGGTTCCCGTTCTACACCTTCGGCGGAACCGACGACCGGCAGAACTCGGCGCAGCTGCCCAACGCGCAGCAGCCGTAGGCCGCGCGCGGCATGCCCGCCTGCACGACGCCCCCCGCATCGCGTGATCGATGCGGGGGGCGTCGTGTCAGAGCGCCGCTCGATTTACGGCTTTTCGGAGATATTCGCGCATCCCCACACGTTCTCGTCGGTGGGCGAGACCTGCGGATCGAAGATGCGTACGTAGTAGCGCTTCCCCGAGACCAGCTTCGGCACGTTGGCCGTCGCGGTGCCGCCACCGTCCATCTGGCTCTGGATCTGCGTGAAGGCCGCCTGCGGCGCGATGGGGGCCCCGTTGTCGCGACACTGCCCCTCCACGATGTCCCAGGCCATGCGCATGTCGCGGTTCACGTTGCGCACCGACACCTTCACGCGCGACTGCTTGTCGTTGCGCGGATCGATGGTGAAATCGGCCGACCCGCCGGCACTGCGGATCTGGTTCACGGTACCCACCCACTTGCCGCTCTGCGCCTCTGCCATGACGGGCGACAGCAAGGCGACGGCGCCCACGGCGACCATCAGCGTGCGGGAGAAGCGGAACGCAGGGTGCGGCATCGGCAGAGCTCCAAAGAGAAAGGGGGAAGGCGCGCCCGACACGGGCATGCGCCGTGACGGCATCACATGTGAATGGCGCGCCCCAACGCACTCAACGCCGCTTCCTTCACGGTCTCGCTGAGCGTCGGGTGCGAGTGCACGGTGATCGCGATATCCTCGGCGCTACCGCGATACTCCATGGCCAGGACCACCTGGGCCAGGTTGTCGGCCACGTGCGGCCCGATCATGTGGCAGCCGAGAATCTCGTCGGTGGCGGCATCCACGACGAACTTCACGAAGCCCTGCGTCTCGCCCATCGTGCGCGCGCGCCCGTTGGCGCTGAAGGGAAACTTGCCCACGCGATAGGCGCGGCCGCTGGCCTTGACCTCCTGCTCGGTGAGTCCCACCGTGGCGATCTCCGGCCACGTGTACACCACGCCCGGCATCGTGCGGTAGTGCATGTGCACCGGCTTGCCGGCAATCACCTCCGCCGCGATCACGCCTTCGTCTTCGGCCTTGTGCGCGAGCAGCTTGCCGCCCACCACGTCACCGATGGCGAAGACATTGGGGAGATTGGTGCGCATCTGATCGTTCACCATGATCTCGCCGCGCTGGCCGAGCTGCAGCCCCAGTGCCGCCGCGTCCACACCGCTCAGCGACGGGCGGCGTCCGACACTCACGAGCACGTAGTCGCCATAGATGCTCGAGGCCGCGCCGTCCTTCTCCACGTGAATGGTCACGCCATCCTCGCGCACGTCTCCGCCGGTAACTTTGGTGCCCGTGTGAATCTCGAGCCCCTGCTTCCGGAAGATGCGGTCGGCCTCCTTCACCACATCGTCGTCGTTGCCGGGGAGGATGGTGGGGGCGTACTCCACCACCGTCACCTTCGCCCCCAGCCGGCGCCACACCGACCCCAGTTCGAGGCCGATCACGCCGCCGCCGATCACGATGAGGTGCTTCGGCACGTCGGGGATCTGCAGCGCGCCCACGTTGGAGAGCACGCGCTTCTCGTCGAACGGCAGGAAGGGCAGCTGCACCGGGACGGAGCCGGTGGCGATGATCACGTGCTTGCCCTGCCAGCTCGTGACCGTGCCGTCGGCACCCTGCACGTCGATCACGTTGTTTGGCTTGAGCGCCCCGAAGCCCTTGGCCCACGTGACCTTGTTCTTGCGGAAGAGGAACTCGATCCCCTTGGTGTTCTGTGCGACCACGTCGGTCTTGCGCGCCATCATGGCGGGGAGGTCCACCGCTGCCCCGTCCACCTTCACGCCATGTTCCGCGGCGTGGAGGCGCAGCCACTCGTAGTGCTCGCTCGACTGGAGCAGTGCCTTGGAGGGAATGCAGCCGACGGTGACGCAGGTACCGCCCAACGTCGTGTCAGCCTCGATGCAGGCCACGGAAAACCCGAGCTGTGCGGCGCGGATGGCGGCCACATAGCCGCCCGGGCCCCCGCCGAGCACCAGGACATCGGCGGATTGGATGGATGGGGAGGTCATGGCGGGAAAGCTAATCCCGGCGTAGCGGGAGGCGGCTGGGCAGGTAACCGGCTAACCTGTGAATGCCGCGGCGCCCGTTGCCAGGATGAGTTTGTTACCGCTTCCCGCTTGTGCCGTCCATAACACGACGGCACGTTATTCGCAGTAACGCAGCCATTGCCCACATGATCGTCAGCGGCGGCCCCAACCCTCGCGTTGAAAACGTTTGCTGACGAAGCCCGACGTCCCAGCGGAAACGCCAGGGGCGTCGTGGTGCTTTGGGGGGGGGAGTTCTTGGACTGATGACTGACCACTACTACTAAAGACCAAAAACTCCCCGCGGTCGGCGAGGAGTTCTTGGTGGTTAGTGATAGTCCATAGTCGTTAGCCAACTACTCTCCTCAGTACACCAGCATCGCCGCGGGATCTTCCATGAGTTCCTTCACCCGCACCAGGAAGAGGACGGCCTGCTGGCCGTCGATGATGCGGTGATCGTAGCTGAGCGCCACGTACATCATGGGCCGGATCACCACCTGGCCGTCGATCGCGACCGGGCGATCCTGGGTCTTGTGGAGGCCGAGGATACCCACCTGCGGGTAGTTGATGATCGGCGTGGAGATGAGCGAGCCGAAGACGCCCCCGTTGGTGATGGTGAAGGTGCCGCCGGTGAGGTCGTCCATGCTGAGCTTGCCATCGCGCGCGCGCTTGGCCACGGCGCCGATGTCCTTGCCGATCTGCACGACGCTCTTCTGGTCACAGTCCTTCACGTTGGGCACCACGAGCCCGGCGTCGCTGGCCACGGCGATGCCCATGTTCACGTAGTGCTTGTACACGATGGTGTCGCCGTCGATCTGGGCGTTCACCACCGGGTACGCCTTGAGCGCCAGCGCGGCGGCCTTCGCAAAGAACGGCATGAAGGAGAGCTTCACCCCCTGCTCCTTCTCCACGCGCTCCTTGAGGCGTTCACGGAGGGCCGTGATCGCCGTCATGTCGATCTCGTTGAACGTCGTCAGGTGTGCCGTGGCATGCTGCGACTGCAGCAGGTTGTCGGCGATGCGCTTGCGACGCGTGGTCATCTTTTCCCGCGTTTCGCGTCCGGATGCGGCGGCGGGGGCCGGCGCGGCCTGCGGGGAGACGGGGGCTGCAGCCGACGCGGGAACCGGCGCTGCCGCCGGCGCTGCCGCCGGCGCTGCCGCCACGGCACCCATCACATCGGCCTTGCTCACCACCCCACCGCGGCCGCTTCCCGGTACCGCGGCGGGATCGATTCCCGTCTCGGTTGCGAGCCGTGCCGCCGCGGGCGACACCTTGGGGTCGGCAACCACCGGTTGTCCGGCGCCGGCGGATGCCGCCGCGGGGGCTGCGGTAACGCCCGCCACGGGTGTCGCTGCGGCGGTTCCCGCCCCGACTCCTGCGACGATCTCGCCCAGTACTTCCCCGACCGCGACCACGTCCCCTTCGCCCTTGGCGCGCGACGTGAGGGTGCCCGCCTCCAGCGCCGGCACCTCCACCGTGATCTTGTCCGTCTCGAGTTCGACGAGCGAATCACCAACGGCGACCGCGTCGCCTTCCTTCTTCAACCAGCGGGAGACCGTCGCTTCGACGATCGACTCGCCGAGGGGGGGAACCTTGATGGACGACATATAGGCTTGGTGTTGGGGCTTGGGAGCGAACCCGCAATATATGGGGTGACACGGGGCGGGTGGGGATGGGGCTGATATCGCGCCGCGCCGGTGGGAAAAGCAGACGGCAGACGGCAGGAATCACAGTCAGCAGTGCGCAGAAATTCGGAATCGGGGGCGGCGCGAAGCGCCCGCCCCCGTTTGTTTTACCACATTCCTCCCGTCTGCTTACTGTAGTTCCTGCCGTCTGCCGTCTGCATTCAAGCCGTCGTCCCGCTTCCGCTGTTCAAGCTTCCGCCGTCCGAGCGTCCGCCGTCATGAGCCTCTTCCACACCATGCGCGCCCTCACCTTCACCGCCCATGGCGGCCCCGACCAGCTCGTCGTGCGCGACGACCTGCCGGTGCCCAGCGTGCATGCGACGGACGGCGTGCGGGTGCGCATTCACGCCGCCGCGCTCAACCGCCTCGACCTGTGGGTCCTTCAGGGCATCCCCGGGTCCAAGGTCAAGCCGGGTTGGGCGCTGGGCTCCGACGGCGCCGGCATCGTGGAGGCGGTGGGCAGCAAGGTCACCTCGGTGCAGGTGGGTGACCGGGTGATCATCAATCCCGGCGTGGTCGACCGCAGCTGCCGCTGCGAATACTGCCGCGATGGCGACCAGCCGCTCTGTCTCAGCTACGGCGTGCTGGGCGAGCACTACCCGGGTACCTTGGCCGACTACGTCGTGGTGCCGGAGGCCAATGTGCGCACCATCCCCGACTGGGTGCCGTGGGACGTGGCGGCCGCCTTCCCGCTGGCCACGCTCACGGCATGGCGCATGATCGTGACCCGTGCCAGAGTTCGCGCCGGTGAGCAGGTGCTCATCTGGGGCATCGGTGGGGGCGTGGCGCTCGCGGCACTGCAGATCTGCAAGCACATCGGCGCCACCTGTTGGGTCACCTCCGGCACCCCCGACAAGCTCGAACGCGCCTCCCTCCTGGGCGCCGACCAGCGGCTCGATCATCGGCAACCGGATCTCGGCAAGACCATCCGCGCCATGACCGACAAGCGCGGGGTCGACGTGGTCATCGACAGTGTCGGTGAGGCCACCTGGCCGCAGTCGCTGGTGGCCCTCGGGCGTCGTGGTCGACTGGTCAGCTGCGGAGGAACGAGCGGCCCCATGGTGCAGGTCGATCTCCGGCGCATGTTCTGGAACCAGTGGACCCTCATGGGCAGTACCATGGGCAACGACGCCGAATTCGATGCCATTACCGAGTTCTTCCGTCATGGGTCGCTACAACCGCCGGTGGACAGCGTCTGGCCCCTGGCGCAGGCGCCCGAAGCCTACGCGCGCCTCCAGAGCGGGCAGCAGTTCGGCAAGGTCGTGGTGCAACTCGTGCCGTGGAGCTGAGGCAATGGCTGACGCCGGACCGCCCGATGAGACGACGCCCCCAGCCGCCGACAGGCGCGCGGCGCCGCCGAAACCTGCCGGTGACGGGGCACGTTTTACGCCAGAGGAAGAGCAGCAGCTGCGCGCCGCGGTGCGCGACGGGACGCTGCCGTGCTGTCCTCGCTGCGAGGTGCGCATGACCCGTCGCCCCATTGGTGGCGGGTCGTTCGGCCTGGGCTACCATCGGCAGCGCGAATGGCTGCTCTGTCCTTCGTGTCGGCGCAGCGCCATCTTCGACGTACGGCGCGGGACACGGTTGTAGGTCGCCATGTTACCGTTGTACCACCACATCTCTCTCAACTCCGTGTCTGTGCAGCTTTCGCAGGATTCGCCGTCGTTCCCCGATTCCCTCATGATTGCCAGCGCCGCGCAGGACGCGGGCGCCGCCGGCACGGCGACCAGCACGTTTCAGGAGCGCCTCGAACAGAGCTTCGCCCTCCTGGGGGAGTTCGTGCCGGCGCTGTTCGGTGCGCTGGTCATCCTCTTCGCCGGCTATCTGGTGGCGAAGGTGGTCGAGAAGGGAACGGCACGCCTGCTGCGCCGCTTGCGCTTCAACCAGCTCCTCGAGCGCGGTGGGGTGCTGCAGGCCGTGGAGCGTTCGGGGTCCCATCTCAACCCGGCCAAGGTCATCGCCAACCTGCTTTTCTGGGTGGTGATGTTCGCGGTGCTGCTCATTGCCGCCAGTGCCATCGGCCTCGACTCGCTGGCCAATGTGTTTACCGAACTGATGAGCTACATCCCCAGCGTCATCGCGGCCATCGTGATCATCATCCTGGGTATCGTGCTGGGTGGCTTCGTGGGCGGCCTCATCATGGCCTCGGCGGGCGGATTGCACGGCGGTCCCTGGCTGGCGCGCATCGGGCGTGGTGGGGTGATCGTGCTGGCGGTGTTCATGGCCCTGCAGGAGCTCGGCATCGCCACCGACATCGTGACGACGGCCTTTGCCATCCTGTTCGGCGCCGTGGCGCTGGCGCTGGCGCTCTCGTTCGGCTTGGGGAACCGCGATTTGGCCGGCGAGATCACGCGGCAGTGGTACGACCGCTATCGCGCGGAACAGCGTGCCATCGACGCCGAGGCCGCAGCCGAGGAGGCCGAGGAGATGGCGGAGGAGCGGTCTGACGATGCCGCCGAAGACGCCGCCATCGCGGCCCAGCAGCGGGTCGAAGGGCGGGTGACGGCGTAGGGGCGAGGGCAGTTCAACCAGACACTCCAACTACCCACTGACAACTGCCCGCCCATCTGCGATTGCTGGTCGCGAACCGAACTCCCCGCCCACCGCGGGGAGTTTTTGGTTGTGGGTGGCAGTTCTTGGTCGTTGGTCAACCATCCAAAATCAAGGCCCACAAACGATTTAGGGCCGTTCCCCGCCCCTGTGATTAGGGGTGGGACCCGGGTAGATTTCGCGGGTTGGCGCCCAGTCGCGCCGAGCCCCGTGTCGGACGTCGTGTCGGACCCATTCCCCGCCGCCTCATGACCGTACCAAACGCCCGCGAACGCATCCTGCCGCGTCTCATCGACGAGGAGATCAAGGAATCGTTCATCAACTATTCCATGAGCGTCATCGTGTCGCGCGCCCTGCCGGACGTGCGAGACGGGCTCAAGCCCGTGCATCGCCGCGTCCTGTACGCGATGAACGAGCTCGGACTGTTGCCGGGGCGCCCCTACAAGAAGTCGGCAACGGTGGTGGGTGACGTGCTGGGCAAGTACCACCCGCACGGCGACAGCAGCGTCTACGACGCGCTCGTGCGCATGGTGCAGGACTTCTCGCTCCGCTATCCGTTGGTGGATGGCCAGGGGAACTTCGGGTCGGTCGACGGCGACAGCGCGGCCGCCTATCGCTACACCGAAGCGCGTCTCACCCGCATGGCGGTCGAGATGCTCACCGACATCGACAAGAACACCGTCGATTTCGCCCCCAATTTCGACGACCGGCTCGAAGAGCCGCGTGTGCTGCCGAGCGGCTTCCCCAACCTGCTGGTGAACGGGTCCTCGGGCATTGCCGTGGGCATGGCCACGAATATCCCGCCGCACAACCTGCGCGAGATCATTACCGCGGTGGTGGCCTTGGTCGACAATCCCGACCTCGAGGTGGCCGACCTGCGCCGCATTGTGAAGGGACCGGACTTCCCCACCGGCGGGTTCATCTACGGCCGCTCCGGCATTACCGACTATCAGGATACCGGGCGCGGCCGCATCGTCATGCGCGCCCGGGCGGCCATCGAAGAGAACGAGAAGGGGAGCAAGTCGCAGATCGTCATCACCGAGCTGCCCTATCAGGTCAACAAGGCGCGGCTGGTGCAGGACATCGCGGAGCTCGTGCGTGAGCAGAAGCTCACCGGCATCAGCGCCCTGCGCGACGAGTCCGACCGCGACGGGATGCGCGTGGTGATCGAGCTCAAGCGCGATGCGATTCCGCGCGTGGTGCTCAACCAGCTGTACAAGCACACGGCCATGCAGAGCACGTTCGGCGTGATCATGCTGGCGCTGGTGCCCGACCCCAATACCCGTCAGCTCGTGCCGCGGGTGCTTACGCTCAAGGAGTGCCTCACGCACTACATCGAGCACCGGCACGAAGTCATCGTACGGCGGACGCAGTTCGACCTCGATAAGGCGCTGGAGCGCGAGCACATCCTCGAGGGGCTCAAGATCGCCGTCGACAACATCGATGAGGTCATTGCGCTCATTCGCGCCGCCGAGGACACGCCCACCGCCAGTACGCAGCTGCAGGCCCGCTTCGGGCTGTCGGAGCGGCAGGCCGAAGCCATTCTCAACCTGCGCCTGGCCAAGCTCACCGGCCTCGAACGGGACAAGCTGGAAGCCGAGCTGACGGAGGTGCGCCTCACCATTGCCGACCTGCGGGGCATTCTCGAGTCGAAGCCGCGCCGCATGGACATCCTCAAGGGTGAGCTGCTCAAGCTGGCCGAGAGCTACGGCGACGAGCGGCGCACCGAGATCATGTTCGACGACGGGGAGTTCTCCATCGAGGACCTGATCGCCGAGGAAGAAATGGTGGTCACCGTCACGCACGGTGGCTACGTCAAGCGCACGCCACTCTCCGAATACAAGCAGCAGGGGCGTGGCGGCCGCGGCAAGGCGGCTGCCGATCTCAAGGAAGACGACTTCATCGAGCGGTTCTACGTGGCGAGTACGCACACGTACATGCTCATCTTCACCGACGACGGTCGCTGTTTCTGGCTCAAGGTGCACGAGTTGCCGCAGGGAGCACGCAACACGCGCGGCAAGCCCATCGTGAATCTCATCAACGTGGCGCCCAACACCCGGGTCCGCGCCATCGTGCTCACCAAGGAGTTCCGCGACGACGAGTCGCTGCTCTTCTGCACCAGGAACGGCACCGTCAAGAAGACGGCGCTGTCGCAGTACTCCAATCCGCGCACCAACGGCATCAAGGCCATCAAGATCGAGGATGGCGACGAGTTGATGGACGTGCAGGTCACCGCCACCGGGAACGACGTGGTGCTCGCCACCCGTAACGGGATGTCCATCCGCTTCCCCGAGGCCGATGTGCGCTCCATGGGGCGAGATACCACGGGAGTAAAGGGCATCGAGCTGCGGCCGGATGACCATGTCGTGGGCATGGTGGTCATCTGTCGCGAAGCCACGCTGCTGGTGGTGACCGAGCGCGGGCTCGGCAAGTGCTCCGACATCGGGCAGTATCGGGTGCAGGGGCGCGGCGGCAAGGGGATCAAGACGCTCGACCTCACGCAGCGAACCGGTCACGTCGTGGCCCTCATGGAGGTCATCGCCGACGACGAGCTCATGATCATGACCAAGGGGGGCATTGCCCTGCGGCTCAAGGTCAGCGACATTCGCGTCGTGGGACGCGTCTCGCAGGGGGTGCGCCTGGTGGCCCTCGACGATCAGGATCTCGTGTCGGCGGTGGCTCGGGTCATCCCCGATGACAAGGACGCCGCCGCCGCCGAGACCGGTCCGGTCGCGCTGGCAGCGACCGATGCCCTTACGGCGGTGGCCAACGGCGACGTCGAGGGCGCCGAGCACGACGCCGAGGCCGACGGCGGCGCTGGTGACGGTCCGTAGGACGCACTCGTCCATGCGTAGCAGGGAGGTGGCGGCCATGCGGCTGCCGCGCTCCGGGGTGGAACCTGTGGGCGAGTGCGCGCAAAGCGCACGCGCTGACCTTCGAGAGGGGTAATGGCGACGTCGCGCATCCTGGTGGCTGATGACGACGAGGCAGTACTCGAGTCCGTGGCCTGGTTGCTCCAGGAGAACGGATACGATGTCGTGCCCGCCAATGGCGGTGTGTGCTGCATCGAACAGCTGGAGCGGCGCGCCCCCGACCTGATCCTGCTCGACATCCTCATGCCCGATGCGGATGGCTGTCAGCTGCTCGAGCGCATCAAGGGTGACGAACGGTGGCGTGACCTGCCGGTGCTCATGCTCTCGGCGCAGCCACCCGAAGAAGCCTCCGTGAAGTCGTTGGGGCTGGGCGCGGCGGATTTCATCCGGAAACCGTATCGCCCCAAGGAATTGCTGGCGCGGGTTCAGGCCCAGCTGCGCATGGGGGCGCTGCTGCGCTCCACGCGGGCGGCGCTGCTGCGTACCGAGGAGCAGCTGGTACGGGCCCAGCAGGATGCGGATAGCCGACGCAAGCTCGTGGACATCCTCCACGAAGTCACCGGCGACCTGTCGGTCTCCGAGCTCTTCCACCTGCTGGTGCGGCGCGCGGCTCGAGCCCTGGGGGTCTCCCATTGCTCCGTGGTGCTCGCCCGGCCGGGCGATACCCTGGCCACCGTGGTGGCGGCCTTCGAGAACCCCGGGTTGCAGCATCTCACGGTGCAGCTCGATCGCTACCCCGAGCTCAAGGCAGCCTTCGACAGCGGGCAGCCCGTCCTCGTGGAAGACCTCGATACGCATCTCCTCTACGAGGGCGTGCGGAACGTGTGGGGCATCGAGGGGATCGAGGTGCCGATTCGCTCCGTCATCGCCCTGCCGTTCTCCATCGACCGGGGACAGTACGGCGTGTTTCTGGTACGCCGGACGCGCGATCAGGAACGCTTCGGCCCGGCTGACCTCGAGTTCGCCCAGGCGGTGATCACGGCGGCGGTCGCGGTGATCCAGCGCGCGCAGATGGTCGAGAGCACCATGGCCGACAACGCCCGCCTCGAGCAGCTGGCACAAACCGATCCGCTCACGCAATTGCTCAATCGCCGGGCGCTCACCGAGCGCATCACGGCGGAGATGGAGCGCGCCCTGCGCTACGACAGCACCATGGCGCTGCTCATGATCGATCTCGACCATTTCAAGCGCGTCAACGACACCTACGGCCACCTCGTGGGAGACGACGTGCTGCGCGACGTGGCGCAGCTGCTGAGCGACACCATCCGCTCGGCCGATATCGTGGCGCGCTACGGCGGGGAGGAGTTCCTAGTACTCCTTCCCGAAACCGATGACGCGGGCGCCGAATCGTTCGCGGATCGCCTCCGCTGTGCCATCGAGACCCACCCCTTCGCCAGCGACTCCCTCGCCGAACCCCTGCGCCTCACGGCCTCGATCGGGGTGGCGGTGTATCCGGCCACTCGTATCGAAAGCGTCGAAGACCTGTTCGCGCGGGCGGACGCGGCGCTCTACCGCGCCAAGGCCGACGGACGCAACCGGGTACACCTGTAGTTACGGCCGCATGCGGTCCAGCTCCACCTGTACGCAGCGATCCTGAATGACGTCGATCCCGGCCCGCGCCAGCGCTTCGGCCACGGCGTCATGTCGAATGCCGAGCTGCATCCAGACCACGCGCGGACGGTGCGCCAGGATCTCCTCCAGATGGCGCGGCACGTCGGTCGGTCGGCGGAACAGCTGGACCATGTCCACCGGCGGAGTGACCGTGGCCAGTGACCGGTGCACCGGGACCCCCAGGATCTCCTGAACCTCCGGGTAGTAGACTGGCACCGGCACGATCTCGTATCCCGCCCGCTGCATGCGGTCGGGCACGTAGAACGCCGGCCCCCCCACCGCCTCGGGCTTGATCCCGATCACCGCGACCCGCCGCACCTTGTCCAGGGTCCGCAGCACGTCGGCCTGGCGTTCGAGCAGATGCGCCCGCCATGCCGGGACGGCCGTCGTTAGCTTGTCTGTCACCAAAACCCTCCCCGGAAAATCACCCCTGGAGTAATCCCGATGCGTATGCTCGTGCTCGGCGCCGGGCTGCAAGGCTCCGCCTGTGCCTTTGATCTGCTGCGTGAACCCACCGTCACCGCGGTGCAACTCGCCGATCTGCAGGTTGTCGCCCTGCCGCGCTTTCTGCAACGGCAGGCTGACTCGCGACTGATGCCGGCCGTGCTGGACGTGCGTGATGAGGTGGCCGTACGGGAGGCGTTCAGCCGCTGCGACGCGGTCCTGAGCGCCATCCCGTACTACTTCAACGCCGCACTCGCCCGCCTTGCCGTCGAGGCCGGCGTGCATTTCACCGATCTCGGGGGCAACACCCAGATCGTGCAGGAGCAGCGCCAACTGCACGCGGCCGCCGTCGCCCGCGGCGTCAGCGTGGTCCCCGACACCGGGCTGGCCCCCGGCATGGTGAACGTGATCGCGCAGCATGCGATCGATCAGTTCGAGACGGTGGAATCGGTCAAGATGTTCGTGGGCGGGCTGCCGCAGCAGCCCGAGCCCCCATTGGGATACCAGATCGCCTACTCGATCGAGGGCATGGTGGACTACTACACCA
Source organism: Gemmatimonas sp. (assembly GCF_027531815.1). NCBI lineage: Bacteria > Pseudomonadati > Gemmatimonadota > Gemmatimonadia > Gemmatimonadales > Gemmatimonadaceae > Gemmatimonas > Gemmatimonas sp. Next base: position 359,106 of record NZ_JAPZSK010000004.1, read on the forward strand.
CCCCCTCGCTGGTCGTCCGCGACGGGCAGCCCACCACCGTCACGGCGCTCTCCGAGTTGGAGTCGGTGGATTTCGCCGGCGACATCGGGACGCTCGAAGCGTTCCATACCGCCGGCGGGCTCTCCACCATGGTCTATCGCTACGCCGGCCGCATTCCCGTGATGGAGTACAAGACGCTGCGCTACCCCGGGCACGCGGCCATCATGGCCGCCATTCGCGATCTCGGATTGCTCGGCACCACCCCGGTGACCGTGAAAGGCACGACCGTGGCACCTCGCGACGTGTTCGTGAAGGTGGCCGGCGACCAGCTGCGACGCGGCAAACCCGATCTCGTCGCGCTGCGGGTGGTGGCCACCGGGACGTCGCAGGGGCGGCGCCTGAGCCGTGCCTGGGAGGTGGTCGACCGCTACGACGCCGAGCACGGGATTTCCGCCATGATGCGGACGACGGGCTACACCCTGTCCGTGACGGGGCAGCTGCAGGCCGGCGGGGCAATTGCAGCCGGCGTGCACACGCCGGACGAGTGTATCCCGGCGGCACGGTACTTCGACATGCTCGCGGCTCGAGGGATCGTCGTGCGCGAGGTACCGGTTCCGCGCGGCGCGTGAGCGTTCCGGGGCTCCCCCCTCACGCTCGCTGCTCCCGTGCCCCTGTCGGGCAGTTCACACGCGGAACTCGGTGGTGAGTCCGCGCACTCGCAAGGACGCCGTCTGCAACAGCTCGGCGGTCGCACTGACTTGCTGCGCCGACGCCGAGGTCTGCTCGGTGCTGGCGGCTACTTGCTCGGCCGCGGCCGCGTGCCCTTCGGCGGTATCGCGTGCCGACGTGAGTGATCGTTGAACCTGTCCGAGTGACTGCCGGTTGGTCTCCACGGCGTGCACCACGCGCGCCGTGGCACCATCCACCTGCGCCACCGCGTGCTCGATGCGCGCCAGGGCGCTGCCCACGGCTTCGGCGACGGTCTCCACGTCCTTGAGCCGTGTCGCGCCCGACTCGACGGCGCTCGACGCACTCGTAATGCGGGCCCGGAAGCGCTTCACGTTCTCGGTGACTTCGTTCGCCGCGTTGGCGCTCTGTTCCGCGAGGGCGCGCACCTCCTGCGCCACCACCGCAAAGCCGCGTCCCGCGCTGCCGGCGCGTGCCGCTTCGATGGCGGCGTTGAGCGCCAGCAGGTTGGTCTGCGTCGCGATCTCGGAAATGACGCTGACGAAATCATCGATGACGCCCGTGGCATCGCGCAGTGATGTCATTTCCTGACGCGAGGCCGCCACGACTTCACGCGCGTTGAACAACGTATCCACGGCCACCTGCACCTGGTCGCGGGCGCTGTTGGTGGTGGTCCGGATCTCGCGCCCCACCCGATTGGTTTCGTCCGCTGCCTCGCCGATCGTGGCCCCGGCCTCCGCCAGCTCCTTCACCGTTTCGCCGGCGTGCTTGAGCGCCGACAGCTGCACGCCGGCGCCGTGCGAAATGTCCATGACCGCCGTGGTGACATGCTGCGACGACGCGGCCGCCGAGGAGGCCGACGCGGAGAGCTCACCGGCGGCGAGGGTGACCTGATCTGCCTCCTCCTGCACGCGCGAGAGCAGCAGGCGCAGCCGCTCACGCGCCTGCTGCATGGCGTCGATGAGTTCGGCGTACTCCTGCGCCACGCCGCCAAACCGCAGGTCGATGGTGGGTTCGCGCAGGTCGCCAGCGCCGATGGCCATCATCTCGTCGCGCAGCTGGACGAGCGGATCGGCGACGGCCCGGGCCGTGGATAGGCCGAAGAACGCTGCCACCCCGAAGGCCAGGGCGACCACCACCACGAGGCTGGCCTCTGCCTTGAACAGTACGCCGCGCATGCGCTCCATGTTGGCCTCGGCGCTCTGGCGTGCGCCGTTGCGCAGCGACTGCAGTTCATTTTCGATGAGCTCAATGTCGCGTGTCGTTTGCGCCAGGACGCGCTCGGCGCCCGCCGCGTTGCCGGCGACCTGCCACGCGCGCGTGACGGCGATGCGCACTTCGAGGGTGGCCTGCAGCTGACCGATGCGCTCGAGGTGACGGCGTTCGGCGGCGGCGAGCGCGCCGCGCCTCAGAATGTCCGTGCGCAGCGTCTCGGCCTGGGCGACGAGACTGCGGTATCTCCGCTCGTCGTCGCTGCGGCCGGTGCTGAGATAGCGCAGCCCTGCCACCAGTTCGCGCAGGACGGTGTTCGTGGTGCGTTCGATGAACTCGGAGCGTTCGGCGAGCGCGCGCACCGTCTGCTCGGCGTCCCGGTTGCTGCGCGACAGTCCGTACCACCCCAGCAAGCCGGCGGCGAGCAGCAGCGTGATCGAGGTCCCGAACCCGGCCACGAGTCGCGCGCGAATGGTGGTGAGACGCCACACCGCGTTCATCGACGACCTCGCGTGGCCCGTGAGGTGGCCGGAACGGGCGCGGTCGCCTCGTCGTCACGGGGGGTGACACCGGGAATGCGCGTGATGACCACCGCGCGGCCCTTGATGTCGTGGTCCTCCTCGAAGGCGATGCGCCCGGCGACCCCGTCCACCGAGGGGGCGCCGTTTCCGACGCGGGCAAGGGCGAGGCGCAGCGCCGCGCGTGTGCGCGCGCCGGCGGCGACGGTGCGGCCAATGACGATCGCCGCGTCATAGGACAGGGCGGCGAACACGTCGGGGGCCCGCCCGTATCGTCCGCGGTAGGCAGGCACGAACGACTGCGCCTCCGCACTCGAGGCGCGGGTCTCGTCGAAGAAGGCGACGTAGTAGGCACCCGACGCATCCGGATGTGCCTTCATCCCCTCGGTCCCATCGCCGCCCACGAAGGGAAGGCGTACCCCCCGGGCTCGCAACGCCTGCAGCAGCGCCAGGGCATCGGCTCCATCCCCGGGGAAGAGCAGTACCTCGGGACGTTCGGCGGCCAGCAACGCCGCGTAGGCGTCCCACTCCACGATGCTGGTGAGATAGGGATTGCGCGATAGCACTTGACCGCCCCCCTGCACGAAGCCGGCGGCGAACGTGTCCGCCCAGTCGCGGCCGTACGAGTCGTTGCGGTACACGATGGCGGCGCGTCGCGCGCGCAACGAGTCGAGGACCCAGCGTGCGGTAAAGTGGGCGGCGTCCGCGTCCGACGGCGCGACCCGGAAGAACCACGGGCTGATGCCGCTCAGCTGCGGCGAGGAGGATGTCGGCGAAACGGCCACCACGCCGTTGGCGCCGCCATGCTCCGCGTCGGCATAGATGGGGATGGCCTCGAGCGTCTTGCCGCTCTCCGGGTGTCCCACGACGGCAATGACGGCAGGGTCGTTGCGGAGCTGCTGGGCGACCTGCACGGCGCTGCTGGCACGGCTGTCGGGGAGGCGCACACGGAAGCGGGGCCCGCCGGCGGTCTCGTTGAGCCGCGCCACGGCAAGTTCGACCCCCTGCGCGACCTGCGCGTAGTTGGGCGCACCCGGGATGGCGCCGACGCCGATCGCTACGGTAGATGACGTGGTGGCCCGCTCGTCGTGTCGGCATCCGGCCAGCGCCGTCAGGAGCAGCGGCCCGCCGCATCGCCACGCGGCCAGCTGTCGAGCTCGGCTGCATTGGCGCGGACGCACGGGAGGGGGGGTGATCGCCGGAGTGACGGCGGCAGAAGCAGCAGTGTTGCTCACGAGGGAAAGACGACTGGCCGACCACCACGAAACGTCACCCCGCGCGGCGGATTCGCGGTGTTTCTGACCGGGCAATTAGGACCGCTTTCGGACTGAAAAACCTATGAAAAGTGCATTTGATGGTTACCACATCAAGAAATGTCGGCAAAACTCCGAAAACAGGAAGGGACTTGCTTGCGGGGTTTTGAAACGCCGGTTTAGCTTCGCACAGCAGTCCCACCACCCCACCTTCTGCCTTGTGCTCGGTATTCAGCCCGTGCACGGGGCAGAGGGATCCCACACTCCCTCAGGAACAGGCATGGTTGGCACGTTCCGCCCGCGGCGGCTGGCTTCCGCTGCGCTGCTGGGCGCTCTGGCCCTCGGGCTCGCAGCCTGCGGCGGCGAGTATCCGAACTCGACGTTCAATCACAACACCGACTTCAACGCGGACATCGACGCGTTGTGGGACAAGCTCCTGTTCTGGGGCACGATTGTCTTCGTCGGCGTTGAGGCTGCCCTCGTCTACACCATCTTCCGCTTCCGTCGCCGCCCAGGCGGCGCGACGCCGAAGCAGGTGCACGGCAACACCGCGCTGGAGATCACCTGGACAGCCATCCCGGCCGTCATTCTGATCTTCATCGCCATCCCCACGGTCCGCACGATCTTCAAGACGCAGGCGAAGGCGGCGCCCGATGCCCTGCAGGTCGAAGTGATCGGCCATCAGTGGTGGTGGGAGTTCAAGTATCCGCAACTCGGCATCACGACAGCCAACGAGCTGTACTTGCCGAACGGGCGCACGGTCAATTTCCAGCTCAAGACGGTCGATGTGCTGCATTCCTTCTGGATTCCCCAGATGGGCGGCAAGCGCGACCTGATCTCGAACCGGACCAATTACCTCTGGTTCACGCCCAACAAGGACCTGCCCACGTCGGCGTGGAACGGGTTCTGCGCGGAGTTCTGCGGGCCGTCGCACGCGAACATGAAGTTCCGCCTGTACACGGTCACCCCGGCGGAATTCGACCAGTGGGCCGCGCACCAGAAGCAGCCGGCCATCTTCCCGGCCGTCGCGGCGGTGCCGGTGCTGCCGGCGCCGTCGGGAGTGGCCCCTGTGCCTTCGGGCACCGGTGCGGCGCCCGTCTTGCTCGCGTCGACGCAGAGCACGATGCCGGCCGATACCGGCACGGCGGCCCCGGCCCCCGCTGCGGTGCCGGTGTGGACCTTCCCGCGCGAAAAGCTCGAGAAGGAGTTCGCGTACACGATCCCCACGGCGAAGATCCCGGTCAGTGTGAGCTTCGACGAGTCGCTGCTGGCCAAGGGGGACCCCGCGCGGGGCAAGGATCTGTACAGCAAGTCGAGCTGCATCGGCTGTCACGCGATCGCGGGCACGCCGTTCAACATGGCGGCCGTGGGCCCGAACCTGACGCACGTCGGGACGCGCTACACGATCGCCGGTGGTCTCTATCCGAACGACGCGAAGCATCTCGCCTACTGGATCAAGAACGCGCCGGCGCTGAAGCCCGGCAGTCTCATGCCGACGCTCGGCAAGGGACTCACCGATCCGAAGACGAAGATGGTCGTGAACGTTGGCGGGCTGACCGACGCCGACATCGCGGATATCGTGGCGTACCTGCAGGCGCTCAAGTAGACGCCGTCACCGACTCACGCTGACTGACTTTCGACACGATGGCTACCATCGCTGCCGCGCCCCCGTACACCGAAGCCAAGGCCGCACCCGCTGACACCGGGCTGTGGTCGTGGCTCACCACGGTGGACCACAAGCGCATCGGGGCGCTCTATCTCATCACGGGGCTGTTCTTCTTCGTCGTCGGCGGTCTCGAGGCCGCCGTCATCCGTGCCCAGCTGGCGGTCCCCAACGGCACGCTCGTGTCGGCGGACATGTACAACCAGCTGTTCACGATGCACGGCACGACGATGATCTTCCTCGCCGTCATGCCGCTCTCGGCGGCCTTCTTCAATTTCCTCATTCCGCTGCAGGTCGGGGCGCGTGACGTGGCGTTCCCACGCCTCAATGCATTCTCGTACTGGATCTACCTGCTCGGCGGCATCTTCATCACGGTGCCGATCTTCTTCTCGGTCGCACCGGATGGCGGTTGGTTCGGCTACGCGCCGCTGAGCACGAAGGCGTACTCGCCGCAGATCAACATGGACTTCTGGGTGCTGGGGTTGCAGATCCTCGGCATCTCGTCGCTCGCCGCCGGCTTCAACTTCATCACCACGATCATCAACATGCGGGCGCCCGGCATGACGCTCATGCGCATGCCGATCTTCACGTGGATGTCGTTCGTGGTGCAGTTCCTGGTGGTGCTGGCGTTCCCGGTGATCACCGTCGCGCTCGTCTTCCTGCAGTTCGACCGCTTCTTCGGCACGAACTTCTACACGATCGCGAAGGGGGCCGACCCGCTCCTCTGGCAGCACCTGTTCTGGGTGTTCGGGCACCCTGAGGTCTACATCCTCATTCTGCCCGCCTTCGGCCTCGTGTCGGAGGTGCTGCCGACGTTCTCGCGCAAGCCGCTCTTCGGCTACCCGGTCATGGTGTACTCGGGGATCCTCATCGGCTTCCTCGGCTTCGGCGTGTGGGCCCACCACATGTTCTCCGTGGGCATGGGTCCGATCGCCGACTCGGTGTTCTCACTGGCGACGATGCTCATCGCCATCCCCACCGGCGTGAAGATCTTCAACTGGATGGCCACCATGTGGGGCGGTCAGATCCGCTTCACCGTGGCCATGAAGTTCGCCGTCGCACTCGTGGGGCTCTTCACCATCGGCGGCATCTCCGGTGTCATGCACTCGTCGCCCCCGGCCGACCTGCAGCAGACCGACACCTATTTCATCGTGGCGCACTTCCATTACGTGCTCTACGGCGGGTCGATCTTCGGCATCTTCGCCGGCACGTACTACTACTTCCCGAAGATCACGGGCCGCTTCCTCTCGGAGAAGCTCGGCAACTGGCACTTCTGGATCTCGCTCATCGGCATGAACCTCACGTTCTTCCCGATGCACTTCAGCGGGCTCCTGGGCATGCCGCGTCGCTACTACCAGTACGATGCCGGGCAGGGCTTCGAGCTCTTCAACATGATGTCCACGATCGGCACGCTGATCCTCATGATCGGCACGCTCTTCGGGCTCATCAACATCTGGAAGAGCTGGACAGGGGGCGCGATGGCCTCGAGCAACCCGTGGGGGGCTGCCACCATCGAGTGGTCCATCCCGTCGCCGCCGCCCGACTACAACTTCGCCGAGCTGCCCCAGATCAAGTCGCGCTATCCGATGTGGAACCCGAAGGAGGGCGCGGAGCTGGTGCACGAGACGACCTACGAAGAAGAACAGGGGCGTCGCATTCCCACGTCGCAGGAGCTGGGCATTACCATGCCCAACCCGTCGATCTGGCCGCTCATCACCGCGGCCGGCATCATCGTGATGTTCTGCGGCCTCATGTTCCTGGAAAAGAGTACGGCCACCGGCGTCGGCATCATGCTGCTCGGCACCGTCTGGTGGGTCGGCTCGCTCTACAAGTGGCTGCTGACGCCGCTCGAGGATCACCACTGAGATGACTGCGACTACTGCTCCCCTCGCCCATGGTGATGGCCACGCCCATGGCGGCGGTCACCACCACACCTCGCTGGGCCTCGACAACCGCAAGATCGCCATTTGGACCTTCATCGGGTCCGAATGCATGCTCTTCGCTTCGCTGATCTCCACCTATCTCGTGTACAAGGGACGCAGCCCGCAGGGGCCGTATCCGCACGAGGCGTGGACGAATCCGTCGACGGGCGAAGTCATGAAGCCCATCCTCGACATCCCGGTCACGAGCGCCTCCACCTTCGTGCTCCTCATGTCGTCGGTGGCCATGGTGATGGCGCTCAACGCCGTGCAGACCAAGTATCAGCCCAAGATCACCACGTGGGACAAGATCAAGGGCTCGTCGAAGCTGTGGCTGTGGGCCACGGCGCTGCTGGGCACGATCTTCCTCATGTTCCAGGCGTACGAGTTCACCTCGTTCGTGCACGAAGGGCTCACCATTCGCACCAACCTGTTCGGCTCGAGCTTCTTCACACTCACCGGGTTCCACGGTGCGCACGTGACCGTGGGGGTGCTCTGGCTGTTCACGCTGCTCGCGATCGACTACAAGCGAGGCCTCGAGCCCAAGGATGCCCTGCTGGTGGACATCTCCGCGCTCTACTGGCACTTCGTCGACGTGGTGTGGATCGTGATCTTCCCGCTCATCTACCTGATCAAGTGAGGCGATGATGGCCAGTCACTCCGACGCACACGCGCACGAGCATCCGGGGCCCGGCACCTACGGCATCATCGCGCTGATCCTCACGGTCATCACGATCGCCGAGGTGTCGGCCTACTACTACAAGCCGTGGGAAGAGAGCGCGATCTACGTGCCGAGCATGCTGACCATGTCGGCGGTCAAGTTCTTTCTCGTGGTCGCGTACTACATGCACCTCAAGTACGACCACAAGCTGTTCAAGGCGCTCTTTTCGGGCCCGCTCATGGTAGCGGGGCTGACGCTGATCGGCCTGCTGTTCCTGTTCAGCAAGCTGGTGATCCGGCTCGGACTGCTGACGTGAGTCTCGGACCCCAGCGCTGAGCCTCGAAAATGGCGAGGCTGAGAGTTCAGCCTGGATCGCGGTGAGCACGAGGGTTCTCGCAGCGAGAATTGAGAGGGGCGCCCTTCAGGGTGCCCCTTTCCATTTCCTCTCAACTCCCACCGCGAGAACCCTCAACGCTCACTGCTATCCCGGCTCAATTCTTCGCCCCACCGCCTCACCTCTGATTCTCACCGCTCGGGTCTCCCCGCTCGCGGTACCCCGCTAGATTTCGCGTATGTCGCTGCTGCATCCCGTCGCCCGCCTTTCGCTCTCCGAGTTCTCGGTTCACCCGAGCACCACCATCGGCATCGCGATCTTCGCGGCCGCCTACATCTGGCGCGCGAAGCAGGGGCCCACGGCGGCGGATCGGCTGCCCGTCACGGTGACGGCACACACGGCCAATGCCACGCAGCTGGACATGGCCGCGGCGCCACAGGGCCCCACGCCGGCGCAGCGACTGGCGTACTTCACGTCGCTGGCGCTGCTCTTCCTCACGCTGAACGGGCCGCTGCACGACGTGAGCGACTTCTACCTGTTCAGCGGCCACATGGTGCAGCACCTCCTGCTGACCCTGATCGTGCCCCCGCTCATGATTGCGGGCACACCGGGGTGGATGCTGCGACCGTTGCTGCGCCGCCCCGGGCTCTTTGGGGCCGCGCGCACGCTCACGAGCATCACCTGGTGCTTCGTGTCCTTCAATGTGGTGCTCGCGTTCTGGCATCTGCCGCCGCTGTACAACCTCGCGCTGGCCAATCACGGCGTGCACATCGCGCAGCACCTCATGTTCATCGCCGCGTCGGTGCTCATGTGGTGGCCGCTCATGTCGCCGCTGCCGGAGCTCCCCCGCGCGGCGTATCCGGCGCAAATGCTGTACTGCTTCCTCATGGTCATCCCCATGTCGATCATCTCGATCTACATCGCCATGGCCGACACCCTGCTGTATCCCGCCTACGCGGCGGCACCGCGCATCCTGGGGATCACGCCCATGCAGGACCAGCAGTATGGGGGGCTCATCATGTGGATCCCCGGCGGCGTCTTCTTCTATGCCGTCATGACCGTGGTCTTCTTCAAGTGGTCCAATCGCGGCGAGGACACGGAAGAGAGCGCGCAGGTGGGGTGGGTGCCCACCACCACGCCATGAAGGGTGGCAAGCAGGGCGGCGGCGGACGCAGTGGTGGGCGCAGCGGCGGACGCAGCGGCGGGCGCGCCGGTGGGCGCAGCGGTACGCCGGCACGTGGCGGAAAGCCCACCGGCGGCATTGCACGTGGCGACGGGCAGGCGACCGGTGCACGACCGCCACGCGGGGCCCCCAAGCAACAGTTCGGCGGCAGCTCCAGCCGGGACACGCTCCCGCCCGCTCGGGGCGCAGCCCCCCCCGCGGCAGCCCCCCAGACGGCCGCGCGCAGCGCGGTGACCGTGCAACGCACGCTCAATGTACCCGCCAGCGCCGTCATCCGGGCCATCAACGACCCCGATCGTCGCGGGTGGGCGCCGCAGCAGCTGTATCGCGTCGTCAGCTTGCTGGCCCCACGCTTCATCCGTCTTGCCTTTCCCGACGGGACGCTGGTGGCGATCACGGTGACGCGACAGGGCAATGCCCGCTGCACCGTGAGTGTGGAACTCACCAACCTGCCGGCCAGCACCGACGAACGCGCCCTGCACGAACGGTGGGCGTACGCCCTGGCGGCGCTGCAGGATCAACTGGACAGCAGCTGGGATTGACGCGCTCCCACGGGCCGCGCGGCACCGCGCGGGACGGGATTCCCGCTGGCGCCCTCGACAACGTGGCTCACCTGCGCGACACTCCGGCATGACTTCCTGTCGTCCCTTTTTCCTCCGAGTGCTCGCGCAGAGCCGGCCACTCGCCGTGCTGCTGCTGGGCGCCTGCACCGATGGCGGGGCGAAAGCCAGGGCCACGGGCACCAGGCGCGCCGATGCGTCCCAGGCGAGCCCATCGCAGTGTGCTGGCCGCGATACCACCGCGCTGCGCGTGGCCGTGCTCGACTACATCACCACCGCCAATCCGCGTCCGCAGCGCTTTCTGAGTGCATTCGGAACGGACTCCGCGTTGCCGGAAGACGGCTTCACGTCGCTCCAGGACAAGGGACCGACGTACTACTACAACGACAATCCGAAGAACCAGGCGCAGGTGCGCGCCAAGCTGCAAGAGGCCGGCCCGTACACGACCATGCTGGTGGTGTACAAGGGCAACAAGGAAGCCGACAACGGCAATACGGTGACCGTCACCCTCGGTGGTCACTACGTGGGTGGTGAGTTCGAGGGCAGGGTGGCACCGGTTCGCAACATCACCGTCCGTTGCGATTCCACGGGTTGGCGACTGCCCTCCTCGGTCACGAGGCCGGCGGGGGCCGCCGCACCGGCCGCCGCACCCGGCTCGTGAGCCTCACCTTGAAGACCGAGCGCCTCCCGTCGCTGGATGTCTTTCGCGGCATGACCGTCGCCGGCATGCTGCTCGTGAACAATCCGGGAACGTGGTCGGCCATCTACCCGCCGTTGCAGCACGCGCCGTGGCACGGCTGGACCCCCACCGACCTCATTTTTCCATTCTTCCTCTTCATCGTCGGCATCACCACGGAGCTCTCGCTGCGCGCGCGGCGTGCCCGCGGTGACGATGAGCGTGCCATCCTCCGCCAGCTGTTCCGGCGCGGTGCCCTGATCTTTCTCTTCGGCTTCCTGCTCTCGGGCTTCCCGTTCTTCACGTGGCCGCCCGCTCTCGAGGGGGCAACCGTCCTCGACCGGATCGTGCACCGCGTGGAGCATTGGCGGGTGATGGGCGTGCTGCAGCGTATCGGCATAGCATACCTGCTGGCCGGGCTGCTCACCTGGCGCACGACGCTGCGACAGCAGCTCGTCGTGCTCGGCGCCATTCTTCTCGGATACTGGGCGCTGATGACGCTCGTTCCCGTGCCGGATACCGGCGTGCCGGGCCGCTACGTGCTCGACCAACCCGACCAGCTGCTGAGCGCGTGGCTCGATCGCCAACTGCTGGGCACCGCGCATCTCTGGAGCGGTGGCAAGACCTGGGATCCCGAGGGCATCCTCAGCACGCTGCCCGCGGTTGGCACCGTCATCTGTGGCACCTTCGCCGGCAAATGGATCGGCTTGAGCGCGCGTGCATTGACCGAGCGCCTCGCGGGGTTGTTCGCCGTGGGGGCACTCGCCATGATGATCGGCGCGATGTGGCACTGGGTGTTCCCCATCAACAAGAACATCTGGAGCAGCTCGTACGTGGTGTTCACCGCCGGCATGGCATCGGTCACGCTCGCCACCTGCATGTGGCTCATCGAGGTGCGGCAGTGGCGACAATGGACATCGCCCTTCCTCGTCTATGGCATCAACCCGATGCTGGCCTTCCTCGGCTCCGGGCTGATGGCACGCGGGCTGGCCTCCATCTGGACGTGGGACGCCGGCGACGGAACGCGCGTGTCAGCTCAGGGGTTTATCTTCAACACGGCGTTCGCCTCATGGCTTCCGCTGCGGGAAGCGTCGTTTGCCTACGCCGTCGCCTTCGTGACGTTCTGGTATCTCGTCCTGCGAGCTGCGGCGAAGCGCGGTTTCGTCCTCAAGGTGTGATGTCATGATCCGTTGTGTACGCTCGCTCGTCCGTCGTTCGCGACGTACGACCGGCGGACTGCTGCTGGCGATGCTGCTGGTGGAGCTGCTGGTGGTGCCCACCGTATCCGGACGGACGCTTCAGGCGATGCCCTCGGCGCTGGCGGTCTCGGCGCTGGCGGCACCGGCCTCGCCTGCCCAGGCACGAAAACGCCAGCCCCCGCGCAAGGCGAGCAAGAAGAAGCCCGCCGGCCGGTCCACGCGGGCCACCGGTAAATCGGCGCGACGCGCCCGGGTCCCCGTGGTACCGGTCCTGCGCCACACGACGCCGCGCGGTGCGGGTGCCCTCACCGCCGATCTGGCCACCTTGCTCGGCAGTCGCACCCGCAATGGCGATTGGGGCGCCATGGTGGTGAGCCTCACGCGCGGTGACACGCTGTTCGCCCACGGCGCGGGCACGCGGCTTGTTCCGGCGAGCACGATGAAGCTGTTCACCGCGGCCATCGCGCTCGACCGGCTCGGCGCCGAGCACACGTTCAGCACCGATGTGCTGCGTGATGGGACCGTCGCTGCCGACGGGACGCTGCGGGGGAATCTCGTGCTGCGTGGTGACGGCGATCCGTCGCTGTCGCCGCGCTTCGTGCGCGGTGGGCCGGGGGGCTCCATGACGCTGCTGGCCCAACTGGTGGCCGGTGCCGGCATCAAGCACGTCACGGGAGATGTGGTCGCCGACGCCAGTGGACTCGAAAGCCGCCGGATCCCGGAAGGCTGGTTGTCGCGATACGCCGGTGCCGGCTATGCCGCGCCGTTTTCCGCACTGTCGCTCAACGAGAATATCGTCATCGTGGGGGTGACGCCCGGCAAGGCAGGCGGGGTGGCCTCCGTGTTTCTCGAGCCGGAGACGCACGGTCTGATGATCACCAACACCGTGCGTACGGTGCCCGGCAGCGGAACCCGCATCAGCGCCCGCCGCGTGGGCGACGACCGCGTGGTGGTCAGCGGTACCGTGGGAGCGCGGGCGGGCACGGCGCGCTATCAGCTGGTCGTGGGCGACCCGGTGACCTTCACGGCCGGCGCGTTCAAGGCCGCCCTCGTGGCGCAGGGCGTGCGCGTCGATGGGGAACTGCGGACCGGGCGTACGCCGGAGCAGGCAGCGCTCATCACCAGTCTTCCCTCACCGCCCCTGGCGCGGCTGGTGAGCGTGATGAACCGCGAGAGCATCAACATCTTCGCGGAGCTTCTGTATCGCAATGCCGCTCGCGGCCCGGAACGGCGTGCGGTGGGCTCCGCCGAGACTGCCGGGTTCACCTTGCGCGACTTTCTCACGCGCCAGGTGGGTGCCGCGTCGGATGCCGTGACGGCGACCGACGGCAGTGGCCTCTCGGTTCTCGACCGGGTCACCCCGCGCGCCCTGGTGCAGCTGCTCGACCATGCGCATCGCGCCCCGTGGGGCAGCGCCTTCCACGCCTCGCTGCCGGTGGCGGGTGAGTCGGAGTTGCTGCGCCATCGCATGCGTGCCACGCCGGCGCAGGGCAACCTGCACGCCAAAACCGGCACCACCAACGAGGTCATCGGCCTCTCCGGCTACGTCACTGCCGAGAACGGGGAGATCCTTGCCTTTGCGTTCCTCTACAACGGCAAGGACCGGTGGCATGCCCGCGAGACCATCGACGCGATGGGCCCAACGCTGGCCGCCTTCGCCCGCGACTGACAGCGCGCACTAGCGCCGTTGACGTCGCGCCACGCCGACCGGGAGCGGCCCGCGAACGAGCGTGGCCCCGGCGCGCGGCGCGAGTGAGGCGGTGCGTGCCCCCGTAGCGACCCGTACGCCGGCCCGCAGCATGGCACCCGCGCTGCTCCCTGCGACCACCGTGCTGTTGTACCCCACCGCAAACGCGCCGCCGGCGCCGTTCGGGGAGCCACTCACCGACCACAGCTGGTCGGTGATGCCGCTGTTCATGGTGCTCCAGCCACTGCCGTTCCAGCGCAGGATCACGCCGCCTTCACCGGTGGCGTACACGTCATTGGGGGCAGGGCCCCACACCGACGTCAGTACCGATGATGTCGGCAGGGGGACGCTGTTCCACGTGTTGCCGGCCGTGCGGAAGGAGACCCCGGTGAGTCCCGAGTTGCCGGACCCCACGGCCAGCACGTTGGCCCCTCCGCCAGTCCACACGCCGGCCACGGTGCCCGTTGTGGGGAGTCGGAAGTCGGTCCACGCCGAGCCGTTGAAGCGCATCGCCGTGCCGTTCTCGCCCGCCACAAGAATGTCGTTGGCTGATGCCCCATGCACGATCCAGAGCGGACTCGCCGTGGTCACGACGAGCGACCAGCTGCTGCCGTTGAAGCGCAGGACTTCCCCGTTCGAGGTCACCGCGTAGACGTTGCTCGCGTCGGTGCCCCACAGGCCGTACACATGTCCCGTGGACGGGAAGCTCATGGCGTTCCACGACGAGCCGTTCCAGCGCAGCAGCGTGCCCTCATCGCCACCCGCGAAGGCGTCGGACGCGCTCACACCCCAGACGGAATTGAGGGTGGCCGTGGTGGGCGTTGTCTGACGCGTCCACACGGAGCCATTCCATCCGTACACGAAGCCGAACTCGCCCACCGCCCACGCGTTGGACGGCGAGGTGGTCCACACGTCGATCAGGTCGGGTGCCAGGCTCACCGTTTCCCAGGTGGAGCCACTCAAGCGCATGACGCTCCCACGCTGACCGCTCGTCCACACGTTGCCGGCCGGATCGATGGATGCCCCGAAGAGGCGGGGGGCATACGGCGTGCCGACCAGCGACAGCGTACTGCCGTTCAGGGCATAGAGCCCGTCGTCGCTCGTGATGTAGAAGCGGCCGTTGTTGGCGGCACTCCCGGCCACGCTGTACAGGTCGGAGGTCACGCCACTGATCACGCGAACCCACGACACCCCGTTCCAACGCAGCACCACGCCCGAGGCGCCCACGGCCACCGCATTGTTGGCGTTGGCCCCGTGCACCCCGTAGAGCGTTTCCGTGACGCCGGAGCTCTGCCGGCTCCACGTCGTCCCGTTCCACCGCAGCAGCTCCCCGTTGGTGCCGGCAACGAAGCCGGTGTTCCCCAGGGTCCAGACACTGTACAGCGTCTGCGTCGAGCCCGACGGCATGCTGGTCCATCCCGATCCGTTCAGGCGCAGTACGAGTCCGCCGGCACCGACGGCAAAGCCGCTGGCCGCGTCCTCGAGATGGATGCCGTTGAGGGTCTGCTGCGTCCCCGAGATCATGCGCTGCCAGCTGGTGCCATTGAACTGCACGATCACGCCGTTGGTGCCCACGGCCATGGCGCTCGACGGCCCGGTCGTGCTGACGGCCAGGAATTGCGTGCCGTGGGCGCTGCCGCGGGTGGACAGCGTCCATGCCCCGCCGCTGAGCCGGAAGACATCGCCGCGGGAATTCACGGCAAAGGCGTTCGTCGCGTCGGCGGCGTCCACCGACACCACGTCTTCATACAGGGCGCCACCCAGTCGTCCGCTGCTCCAGCTGGTGGCGAGCTGCGTGGGTGCCGCCGACACGGTGATCGCCGCGGTGGCAAAGCGGGTCGGATCGGCCACGGCAGCGACCGTCACGGTGGCGGTGCCGCTGGCGAGCGCCGTCACGAGTCCCGCAAAGTTCACACTTGCCACGGCGGGGTTGTCGCTGCGGTAGGTGACCGCCGTGGACGCCCCGCCACTGACTTGCACGGCGGGCACAAGCTGCACGCTCTGGCCGGCCTGCACGAACGACGCGGCCGGCGTGACGGTCACGCCGAGCACGGTCTGCGCGGTGCGCACCGTGATGAGGGACGTGGCCTGGCGTGTCGTGTCGGCCGTCGAGACGGCGGTGATTGTGGCCGAGCCGGTGCTGACGCCGGTGACGACGCCGGACGCACTCACCGTGGCCACGGCGGCGTTCGCACTGCGCCAGGTCACGGCGGTATTGGCTCCGGCGTCGGCCGACACGGCAGCGACCAGCAGGCGCGTTTCGCCTACCGCGATGGAGGCGGCCGCCGGTTCGACGGTGAGGTCACGGACGACCGGGACGACCGTCACCGTGGCGCTGCGCCGAACCATGGTATCGGCGACCGCGACAGCGGTAATTGTGGTGGTGCCCTGCGCGAGCGCGGTAACGATACCGTTGGCCGCCACCTGGGCGATGGCCGGATCACCGGCACGCCAGGTGACCGCCGTGGACACCCCCAGGTCGCCCGTCACGGTGGCGGTGAACTGGCGCGTCCCGCCAAGCACGATCGAGGCGACCGCTGGTGACACCGACACGCTGCGGACGCTCGCCTGCACCGTGATGGTGGCACTGCCGCGACGAGTGGTGTCGGCCACCGACACGGCGGTCACGGTGGTGACGCCCGGCGCCACACCGGTTACGAGCCCGGTCGACGCCACCATGGCCACTGCCGGGTCGGAGACGCGCCAGGTCACGGCGGTGCTCATGCCTTCGTCGATCTGCACGGCGGCCACCAGCTGCTGGGTCTCACCCGGCGCCAGCGTGCTGGTGCGGGGGGACACCGACACGGTGCGGGGCACGCGAACGGTCACGCTGGCCGAATCCCGCAGACCATTGAAGGCCAGTGACCGGACACGAACGCGCGCGGTGCCAAGGCCCACCGCCACCAGGCGGCCGGAGGAGGTCACCGTCGCAATGGTGGGCGTAGCCGAACTCCACTCCACGTCCCGGGATTCGTTCTCGTCCACATCCACCAGCGCGGTCAGCTGCCGCTCGTCGCCGATTGTCAGATCGGCCGGCATGTCGCGGATGGTCACGCTGCGCGGGGCCGTCACGGTGACCTGCGTGCTTGCCGACACGCGCGGGTCACCGATGGCGATGGCGCGCACGGTCGCGACGCCGGTCCGGAGTCCCGTCAGCACGCCGGAGGAGACGGAGGCGATGGAGGGATCGGCGCTTTCCCACCGGATGGCCGTTGCGGCCCCGGCATCGGCGTCGAGCGTGGGGGTGAGCGTGGCGCTGGACCCGGTTCGTAGCTGCACGGTGGCCGGCAAGGCGATGCCGCGCACGATGCTCACCTGCACGACCAGCTCCTGTGTGGCGGCACCGCTCGTGGCCCGAACGGTGGTACGGCCCGGTGCGCGCGCGGTGATGATGGCGGTGCGCCCGGCCCCCGATACGTCGGCCACGGTGATGTCGTCGCTGCTCCAGTTCACGGCGGCGTTCGGCAACATCGTGCCGGCCGCATCGCGCACAATGGCGGTGACGTTCTCGGTTGCCCCGACCGCACCCAGCCCCACCGTTGCGGCCGACAGGTCGATGCGCGTTGCCACCGCGGGAGGCGTGCCGCCTCCTGTTCCGTTGCCGGAGACACCCGTCACATCGGTCGGTGCGGTGCACGACGCGGTGAGGACGAGGGCCAGCATCGTGGTGCCGCGCAACCGGGAGCGGGTGGCGAACGAACGAACGGCGGCGAAGCAGTCGGGAATCGTGCGCATCGAATCAGGTCAGTAGGGACACGTGATGTTTGCTCAAGGACGAGCAAGTCACAGTGGAGCTACACCCATCACACACCGGATCGGTGACGCCGCTCACGTTCCCCGCATCACCGCGCCGCCACGCATTCACGGCGTGGGACGAACCGCCGCAAACTCCTGCGTGAAACGCGGCGCGGTCATGGCTTCGGGGTCGAGAATCGCGTCGAGCTGCGCTCTCGAGAGGAGGCCGCGTTCGAGGACGATTTCGAACACGCCACGTCCACTGGCAAGCGCACTGCGGGCTACGTCGGTTGCCTGCTCGTAACCGATCACCGGCACCAACGCCGTCACGATGCCGATGGAGTGCTCTACAAAATGCCGCATCCGATCGACGTTCGGCGTGATTCCGGTCACACAGCGTTCACGAAGCACCGTGCAGGCGTTGCGAAGCATGTCGATGCCGCGGAGCAGCCGATACGCGATCACCGGTTCGAAGGCGTTGAGCTGCAACTGACCGGCTTCCGCCGCCATGGTCACGGTCACGTCACCGCCAATCACGTCGAAACACACCTGATTCACCACTTCGGGGATCACGGGGTTGACCTTGCCCGGCATGATCGATGATCCCGGTTGCATCGCCGGCAGGTTGATCTCGCCGAAACCGGCACGCGGCCCCGACGAGAGCAGGCGCAGGTCATTGCAGATCTTCGAGAGCTTGGTCGCCGTGCGCTTCATGACGCCCGACAGCTGCACGAACGCCCCCGTGTCGCTGGTGGCCTCCACCAGATCGGGGGCCGTGATGACCGGCACCCCCGACACGGCGGTCAGGTGCGCGGCCACGAGCTCCGCGTATCCCGGCGGGGCATTGATGCCGGTGCCGATGGCGGTGGCGCCCAGATTGATCTCGCGGATGAGACCCTGCGCCTCAGCCAACCGGTCCACATCCTCACGCAGCGTATTCGCAAAGGCCATGAACTCCTGCCCCAACGTCATCGGCACGGCATCCTGCATCTGGGTGCGCCCCATCTTCAGGAGTGGCGCGAACTCCCGCCCCTTTTCGGCGAAGGCGTCGGCCAGCCGCCCCAACTCGTCGCGAAAGGTTGCCAGGTTACGGTGCAGGGCGAGGCGCACCGCCGTGGGGTACACGTCATTGGTCGACTGCGAGAGGTTCACGTGGTCATTGGGACTGACCACGTGATACCTGCCCCGCACCTCGTTGCGCAGTTCGAGCGCGCGGTTGGCGATGACTTCGTTGGCGTTCATGTTGGTGCTCGTGCCGGCCCCGCCCTGGATCATGTCCACGAGGAAGTGCTCGTGATGGCGACCGGCCCGGATCTCGCGCGCCGCGCGCACGATCAGCTCCGCCGTCATGTCGTCCAGCAGCCCCAGTTCGCGATTGGTCTGCGCGGCTGCCTCCTTGACCGCCGCCAGCGCCTCGATGAGCACCGGGAACTCACGCAGCGGAATCCCCGTGATGGGGAAGTTCTCCAGCGCTCGCAGGGTCTGCACGCCGTAGAGTGCTTCGAACGGGACCTCCCGCTCGCCCAGCAGGTCGTGCTCCACCCGCGTGCGGTTGCCGCCGAAGCCCAGCGTGCGGCCGCGACCGACCAGCGTGGCGTCCGCGCGTCGGAGGCGGGCGGAGATGGCCCGTGCCGCCCGCGCGACCAGCGCGGCGTACAACTGGGGGGCTTCGCGGGTGATCTCGTCCAGCTGGGCCCGGGTAACCATGACGCAGTGGCCCGGCATGATGACGCGGGCCGTGGTGCCATGATTGCTGTCGTCGAGCAGCAGTCCTTCCCCCACCGCTTCCCCCGCACCGAGGGTCACCAGGCGAACGGTACGCCCATCGGCCGCCTTCTCGACGGCCACGGCACCGTTCAACAGCACGGCAAACCGCTGCCGAGGCTCTCCTTCGTTGAAGATCGTGGCGTCGGCGTCGAGGACCGTCGGCGTCACATGGCGGGAGAGCTTCCAGAGGTGGGCGTCGCTGAAGCCGTCGAGAAAAGCAGTGGCGCGCAGCTGATCGGCGATTTCGGCCGGTGTGTACATGGGGGCTGGTAGGCAGGCGGTGGGAGTGGCGGGGCGGTGGGCCCCGGCCGTGGGGAGGCAGACGGCTGCGATGGGCTCTCGCCACGGCCACCCGATTCGACTAACGTCGGCAGGGTACATACCACGCTGCATGCTGCCCCTGTTCCGGAGCCTCGCCATGACCTGGTCTCGCCGCGAATTCCTCGAGCGTTCGGCTGCGTTGTCTGCGGCTGGGTTCCTCCCCCGGCTGCCGGACGCCTGGGATGCCCCGGCGCCCGGGGCGGTCACGCCGTTCCGCGGGCGTCCGTGCGTGGTCTCGTCATCCAACGGCCTTCGTGGCGTCCAGGTGGCCTACGACCGGATGGTGGCCGGTGCTGACCCGCTCGACGCCGCCATTGCCGGGGTCAACATCCAGGAGCTCGATCCGGACGATCAGTCGGTCGGGCTGGGTGGGCTGCCCAATGAGGAAGGGGTCGTGCAGCTCGACGCCTCCTGCATGCACGGGCCGACCCGGCGCGCTGGCGCGGTGGCGTGCATCGAAGGCATTGCCACGCCGTCGCTCGTGGCCAAGGCCGTGATGGACTACACCGACCACGTGATGCTGGTGGGCGAGGGCGCGGGGCGGTTTGCCAGGGCAATGGGGTTCAAGGAGCAGAACCTGCTCACCGAAAAGTCGCGCCAGGACTGGATGCGGTGGAAGTCTCGGCTCAACCCCAACGATGCGTGGCTGGACCACAGCGACGACATCCGCATCAAGTTCACGACCGGCACGATCAACATGAATGCCGTGAATGCTGCCGGGGACATCGGCTCGGTCACGACCACCAGCGGCATGGCGTGGAAGATCCCCGGGCGGGTCGGCGACTCGCCGATCGTGGGGGCCGGGCAGTACTGCGACAACACGGTGGGGGCTGCCGGCAGCACGGGTCGCGGCGAGGCGAACATCAAGACCTGCGCGTCGTTTCTGGTCGTGGAGTTCATGCGACAGGGGATGGCGCCGCAGCAGGCGTGTCTCAAGGTGCTGGAGCGCGTGGTGGCGATGACGGAGCCGCGCCTGCTGGGCGCCGGGGGGCGTCCGCGGTTCGACCTCGAGTTCTACGCCGTCACCAAGGCTGGCGACTTCGGCGGCGCGACGCTGTACTCCGGCGGCCGGTTCGCGGTGTGCGACGAGCGCGGGGCGCGGCTCGAGGAGGCGGCGTACCTGTACCGGCGATAGTCGCCCATCCGGCGACGGGGAACTACGCGGGGGACTGCGCGCGATCGACTACGCGTTGGCGGGGACGCGTTGGCGCCAACGTTTCGGCACCCACGCGTTGGCAGGAACGCGGAGGGGCGCCGGCGCCGACGCGTGCACGAACGCGTGGCGACAACGCGGGTCTGGGTTGGGGGCGCGGCGGGCTGCGCCCGCGCGGGGCGTGGTTGTGGGCGTGGTTGTGGGCGTGGTTGGGGCGTGGGGGCGCCCCGACCCCGACCCCGACCCCGACCCCGACCCCGACCCCGACCAGCGACCGGCGAAGCCCAGTCGCCCGCGTTGTTCCCGCGTCGTTTTCGCGTCGTTTTCGCGTCGTTGCCCGCGTGGGTGCCCGCGCCTCTCCGCGTTTCTGCCAACGCGTGGGTGCCGAAACGTTGGCGCCAACGCGTCCCCGCCAACGCGTGGTCGATCGCGCGGGGTGCATCGCGTCGTTCGACCCCGACCCCGCTAGATTACGCGGGATGCACGAGACCGACGCCCCGACTCCGTATGTGCCCGCGGCCGTAGAGCCCAAGTGGCAGCAGCGCTGGACCGACCGCGGCACCAACACCGCGAATCTCGAGAACCCCACGCGCCCGTTCTACGCCCTGATGATGTTCCCCTACCCGAGCGCCGAAGGGCTGCACGTGGGGAACCTCTTCGCCTTCACCGGCAGCGACATCTCCGCGCGCTTCCACCGGCTCATGGGACACGACGTGTTCCAGCCCCTCGGCTTCGATGCCTTCGGCATCCACTCCGAGAATTACGCGCTCAAGATTGGGGCGCACCCCATGGAGCTCACGCCGAAGAACGTCGCGAACTTCACGCGACAGCTCGGGCGCGCCGGTTTCATGGTGGATTGGCACCAGAAGGTCGACACCTCGCGTCCCGACTACTACAAGTGGACACAGTGGGTCTTCCTGCAGCTTCACAAGCAGGGGCTCGCGTACAAGAAGGCCGCAGCCGTGAACTGGTGCCCGTCGTGCAAGACCGTGCTTGCCAACGAGCAGGTGGAGGACGGCCAGTGCGAGCGGTGCGGAACCACCGTGGAGCAGCGCTTCCTCGAGCAGTGGTTCTTCAAGATCTCCGAGTATGCGCCGCGATTGCTGGCCAACCTCGAATGGCTCGACTGGTCGGCCATCACCAAGCAGGCGCAGCGCAACTGGATTGGCAAGTCGGAGGGCGCGCAGCTCACCTTCTCGCTCGCCGGTCACGACGAACGCGTGACGGTATTCACCACGCGCGCCGACACGATCTACGGTGCCACGTATCTCGTGCTCGCTCCCGAGCATCCGTTGGTGGCCACGCTCACCACCGACGCGCAGCGCGCGGCCGTGACCCAATACGTCGAGGCCACCAAGAAGCAGGACCTCGTCTCCCGCAAGAGCACGAAGGACAAGACCGGCGTGTTCACCGGCGCGTACGCGGTGAATCCCGCCACGAAGCAGCAGATTCCCGTGTGGATCGCCGACTACGTGCTCATGGAGTACGGCACCGGCGCCATCATGGCCGTGCCCGGACACGATGAGCGCGACTACGAGTTCGCCCAGGTGTTCAAGCTGCCCATCGTGCGCGTGGTCGCGGGCCCCAACGACAACGCCGACACGCCGCTCGGCGATGCCGCCTTCACCGACGACGACGGCGGGCGCCTGGTCAACAGCGGCGCGTTCGACGGCCTGCCGGTGCACGAGGCGAAGCGCACGGTCACCGAGTGGCTCGCCGAGCAGCAACAGGCGAAGGCGGTGGTGAACTACCGCCTGCACGACTGGTGCATTTCGCGGCAGCGCTATTGGGGCCCCCCGATTCCCATCATCTACTGCGATGCGTGCGGGGCGGTACCGGTGCCCGAACAGGACTTGCCGGTCGAGCTCCCCAACATCCCCGACTTCAAACCGGACGACAGCGGCATCTCGCCGCTCGCCCGTCACGAAGAGTGGTATCGCGTGCCGTGCCCGACCTGTGGCAAGACGGCGCGTCGGGAAACCGATGTGAGTGACACGTTCCTCGACAGCGCGTGGTACTTCCTGCGCTATCCCAGCGCCACGCGCAGCGACGTGCCGTTCGACGCCGACACCACCAAGCGGTGGCTGCCGGTGAATTCGTACATCGGCGGCAACGAGCACGCCGTGTTGCACCTGCTTTACTCGCGCTTCATCACCATGGTGATGAAGGACGGCGGGTTCATCGACTTCGAGGAGCCGTTCACGCGCTTCCGCGCGCACGGCATGATCATTCGTGAAGGCGCGAAGATGTCGAAGTCGAAGGGCAATGTCATCAACCCCGACGTGTACATGGAGGAGTGGGGCGCCGACGCGTTCCGTATGTACCTCATGTTCCTCGGGCCCTACGAGGAAGGCGGTGACTTCCGCGATCAGGGGATCAGCGGGGTCCGTCGTTTTCTCGACCGGTTGTGGGCGTCGGTACGTGATGCCTCCGCCGAGGGCACGCCGGATGCCGACGTGTTGCGCAAGCTGCACCGCACCATCAAGAAGGTGGGCGAGGATACCGCGAACCTCGGTTACAACACCGCCATCGCGGCGATGATGGAGTACATGAACGCCGTACGCCGTGGCGAGCGCACGCCACATCGTGACGAAGTGCTGCCGCTCGTGCAACTCGCGGCCCCTTTCGCGCCGCACCTGGCCGAAGAGTGCTGGGAGGTCCTCGGGCACCCCACGAGTGTGTTCGACGGGGGGTGGCCGGCCTTTGATCCGGCGCTGCTCGTGGACGACGAGGTCGATCTCGTCGTGCAGGTGAACGGCAAGGTGCGCGGCAAGCTGCGGGTGCCGGCCGCGATCGCGCAGGCGGAGGCACTGGCGCTGGCGACCGCGGACGAGGCGGTCGCGAAGTTTGTGACGGGCCCCCCGCAGAAGGTGATCTTCGTGCCCCGGCGGCTCCTCAACATCGTCGTTTAGGCCAGGGGGGTGGTGGCGCGTCGACGGCCACGCGCTCCGGTGCGTCCCCCGACGGGCGCGGCAACCCTGTCGGCGGCCTTCGTGTCAGACCTCGTGAACATTCCAACGAGGCGCGCAAGATGCTGGTCCCATTTTCTGTACGCTCCCTTGCCGTGACCGCCGTGGTCGTGTGCGGGGGACTCTTTGTCATCAGCAGCCGGCCGTGCGCAGCGCAGGACGTCGAGGAGCGCGACGTGCGCATCCTGCGATCGCCGGCTGCCATCACGGTGGTACGCGGCGGCGCAACGAATCGCGCCGTGCTGGGCGTGGTGCTCGCCGCGAGCAGCCGCGGCGACAGCCTCGGCGTGCGCGTGGAGTCGGTCGAACCCAACAGCCCGGCCGCAGCCGCGGGGCTCGCGGCCGGCGATCTCATCACCGAGATCAACGGCATCAGTCTTCGGGTCTCATCGATCGACCTCGACGATCCAGCGCTCGCGGGGCTCGCGCAGCGTCGGCTGCAGCGCACCATGGCCACCGTGAAGCCCGGCGACGACGTGCGTCTCCAGGTGCGTCAGGGCGCTGCCGTGCGCACGGTGACGGTCACCGCCACGTCGGTGGCGCAGTTGGAGCGCGCCAACGCTCCCGCGCTGGAAGAGCAGCGGCGCGCGCGTGTACCGGGTGAGCGCATCGAGACGCGTGAGCGAACGGTGCCGCGCGGCATGGTCGGTGTACGCGTCGGCGGTACGGGTCATGCTCGCGATACCCTGGGGCTCTTCATCAGCAGCGTCACCAGCGGCGGCGCAGCCGACAAGGCCGGCCTCGTCGAAGGGGAACGGATCGCGGCCGTGAATGGTGAGGATCTCCGCGTGCCGCGGGAGGATGTTGACGACGTGCAGGCCGCATCGGCCCGCGTTGACCGCTTCGTTCGCGCCGTGCAGAAGGTCGAGCCGGGGAAGACCCTCGCGCTGCGGGTGTGGTCCGCCGGACGGGTGCGCGACGTCACCGTGACCGTCGAGGCGATCAGTGACGCCCCGCGCATGAGCGAACCGCAGTGGTTCGAGTTCGAACGCGATGGGGGGGCCCGTGCACGCGTGCGCCTCAATGGCCGTCAGCTCGAGTTCGATGGCGACGCCATGCAGCGTGCCCTCGAGGACATGGGGCAGCGCCTTCAGGAGCGCCTGCGCGAGGTGGAGATCGAAGTGCGCGACCTGCGGGGGCTCCCCGAGCGATCGGGCGCGGCGCGTCTCGCGCCCCGGGGGCGGCTCATCCGCACCGTGGTGCTCTGACGGACGAGACGGCTGGGCCCGGCGCGGCAACGCTGGAGACTGTGCTGACGTAGAATCAGCAGTCCATACACGCGAACCCCGTCCGAGGGCGGGGGGCCGCGCGCCCTTCCCCTGTCGTTCGCCCCGCGAATGTCCGCAATTGTTACACTGAGGGCTTCGGTCCGCCAGCGCTCCATACCGCGTCGTCACGCCGTCGCCACTGCCGCGACGGTTGTCCTGATCAGCTCGCTGGCGGCCTGCAAGGAGCCGGCGCGGCCGCAGCGGCCTGTGCCCACGGTGTCGGTGACGACGACCAAGGCCGCCCCCCTCCCCTATGTGGTCACGGCCAGCGGGCAGGTGGAGCCCAATCGCACGGTCGCGGTACAGTCGCTGGTGTCGGGGCAGCTGACGCGCGTCGCCATCGCGGAAGGGGATGAGGTGCGCGAAGGGCAGGTGCTCTTCCAGATCGACCCGCGCCCCTTCCGTTCCGAGGTGGACCGGCTGGAGAGCACGCTGGCGCGGGACGACGCCACGCTGGTGCGCGCGCGCAGCGACTCCGTCCGGTTCGCCACCCTCGCCAAGGACGGGTACGTCACGAAGCAGCAGCTCGACCAGGCGTTTGCAGAAGCGTCGGCGCTGGCGGCCACGGTGGCGGCCGGTCGCGCGTCGCTCGAGCGGGCACGCCTCGATCTCGAGAACACGACGGTGCGCGCCCCCATTTCCGGGCGCACGGGACAGCTGCTGTTCAAGGGGGGCTCCCTGGTGCGGGCCTCCGCCGATCAGCTCGTCACCATCAACGAACTGCGGCCGGTCCTCGTGCGCTTCCCGGTTCCCGAGCGCGACTTCGAAGAGCTGCGCCGCCGGGCGGGGCTCGACCGGGCCCTCGCCGTGCGTGTCCTCCCGGGCGGGACCGACAGTACTCGCAGCATCACGGGCACCCTCACCTTCGTGGACAACCAGGTGGACCGGGCCACCGGCTCGGTGCTGCTGAAGGCGCGGGTGGCCAACACCGACCGCAGTTTGTGGCCGGGGCAATTCGTGACGGTCCTGCTGCAGCTCAGTGTGGACGAGAACGCCATCACCTTGCCGTCGGAGGCGGTGGTCACCTCCGGCACGAGCACCTTCGTGTACCTGCTCGAAGATGGCAAGGCCAAGCGCCAGGCCGTCAGGGTGGGACGCGCCGCCGGCGCGCTGGTCAAGATCGATAGCGGCCTCACGGGTGGTGAAACGGTCATTACCGAGGGACAGGCCCGATTGCGCGACGGGGCGCCGGTTCAGCTGCGCAAGCCCGCCGGGGCGGCTGACGCGGGCGGTGGGCGGGCGCGCAACGGCTCGGCCCGCGGTCAGGGGGTGAACGGACAGGCGCCCAGCGGTTCGGGAGGCCAGGGAGGACCCACGCGATGAGTCAGCAACGACCGGCGAACGACGTCCCGCCTGAAGTCACGGGCAACTCCAATCTCAGCGAGATCTGGATCCGCCGTCCCATCATGACCACGCTGGTCATGACGGCGATCCTGATTTTCGGGGCGGTGGCGTATCAGCGGCTCGCGGTCAGCGATCTGCCGACCATCGACTACCCCACCATCACGGTATCGGCGGGGCTCCCCGGCGCGAGCCCTGAAGTGATGGCCACCTCGGTGGCCACGCCCCTTGAACAGCAGTTCGCGACCATCTCGGGCATCGACAACATCACGTCGTCGAGCTCACAGGGGAACACCAACGTCACGATCCAGTTCAACCTCGATCGGGACATCGACAAGGCCGCCGCCGACGTCCAGTCGGCCATCTCCAAGACGCTGCGCCAGCTGCCGCAGGGGATCAATCCGCCGTCGTACAACAAGGCGAACGCGGCCGACGCCCCCATCATGATGTTTTCGCTCACCTCCGACGTCATGTCACGCGCGGAGCTGAACGAGTACGCCGAAACGTTCATCGGGCAGAAGCTCAGCACCGTGACCGGCGTTGCGCAGGTGCAGATCTACGGCTCGGCCAAGTATGCCGTGCGCGTGCAACTCGATCCCGGTGCCCTCGCGCAGCGCGGCATCGGCATTGACGAAGTGCAGCAGGCCATCAATCAGGGGAACTCGAATTCCCCGGCTGGCGTGCTCATGGGGCCCAACCAGTCGTTCACGCTGCAGGCCACCGGTCAGCTGAAGAACGCGGCCGAGTTCCGCCAGCTGGTCGTGGCGAATCGCAACGGCCTGCCCGTGCGTCTCGGTGATCTGGGCACCGTGTACGACGGACTGCAGAATCTGCGCGGCTTCAGCGAAATCAACGGCGTCAGCAACATCTCGCTGGCCATCATCCGGCAGCCCGGCGTGAACACCGTGGCCACCGCCAAGGCCGTGGAGCACGAAATGGAGCAGCTCATCGAGCAGCTCCCCCCCGGCGTGCGCGCCTTTACGGTGTTCAATCGCGCCGAAGCCATCGAAGAAGCGGTGTGGGACGTGCAGTTCACGCTGGCCCTCACCGTGGCGCTCGTTGTCATGGTGATCTTCCTGTTCCTGCGGAACGCCCGGGCGACGATCATTCCGTCGCTGGCGCTGCCCTTCTCGATCATCGGCACCTGCATCGTGATGTGGGCGCTGGACTACAGCCTGAACAACCTCACCCTCATGGCGCTCACGCTCGCCGTGGGGTTCGTGGTGGACGACGCCATCGTGATGCTCGAGAACATCGTGCGTCACATGGAGATGGGGAAGTCGCCCATGCGGGCGGCGCTCGACGGGAGCAAGGAGATCAGCTTCACCATTCTCTCCATGACGCTGTCGCTGGTGGCGGTGTTCATTCCGCTGCTGTTCATGCCCGGCATCGTCGGGCGGCTGTTCCGCGAGTTCGCGGTCACCATTGGCGTGTCGATTCTCGTGTCCGGCTTCGTGTCGCTCACGCTCACGCCCATGCTCGCCGCCAAGTTCCTCAAGGGCGGTGAAGGGCATGAGGAGCCCACGGGGGTCTGGCGGTCGGTGGAGCGGCTGTATCAGGGCGGCGAACGCGCCTACGTGACCTCGCTGCACTGGGTCATGCGGCACCGCGGGCTCACCATGCTCTTCAGTGCCTTCACACTGGCCGCCACCGTGGGGCTGTTCGTCTACATCCCCAAGGGCTTCCTCCCCTCCGAGGATACCGGCCGCGTGCAGGGCTCCGTGGAAGGGCCCGAGGGCATTGGCTACGAGGCTTTGGCGGCGAAGGGGCGGGAAGTCGGCAAGATCATCGAGCAGAGCCCGCATGTGGAGCGCGTGAGTGTGTCCATCGGCGGCGGCCCGGGCGGCGGCAGCAACAGCGCCCGCCTCATGCTCACGCTCAAGCCGCGCGATACGCGTCCCCACGTGGACCAGGTCATGCGCGAGATCACGCGGGCCACGGCAAACGTGCCCGGCGTGCAGGTGTTCCTCCGCAATCCACCGCCCATCAACATTGGCGGCCGTCGGGGCAACAGCGCGTATCAGGTGTCGCTGCAGGGCGCCGACATTGCGGAGTTGTACACCAGCGCGCGGGCGCTCGAGCAGCGCATGCGCGAGTTGCCGGAGCTCGAGAACATCTCGAGTGACCTGCAGGTGGGCAATCCGCAGGTCGGCATCGTGATCGATCGCGAACGCGCCTCGGCGCTTGGCGTGACCGCCAGCCAGATCGAGAACGCGCTGTACAATGCCTACGGCTCGCGACAGGTCAGCACCATCTACACGCAGACCAACCAGTACCAGGTCATCCTCGAGCTGAAGGAAGAGTACCAGAAGGACCCGGCGGCGCTTGGTCAGCTGTTCGTTCGCTCCAACACGGGCAGTCTGGTGGCGCTCGGCTCGGTGGCCACCTTCAGCAAGGGCGTGGGGCCGGTCTCGGTGCAGCACAACGGGCAGCAGCCGGCCGTGTCCATTTCGTTCAACACGCGCCCCGGCGTCGCGCTCGGGACGGCGGTGGATGCCGTGCAACGTGAGGCGGCGGCCGTGTTGCCCGTGGGCGTTACGAGCGCGCTCAGCGGCGACACGCAGGCGTTCGCGCAGGCACAGAGCGGACTCCTGGCGCTGCTGGTCGTGGCGATCTTCGTGATCTACGTGGTGCTCGGCATCCTCTACGAGAGCTACATCCACCCCATCACGATTCTCTCGGGTTTGCCTTTCGCCGCTGTGGGAGCGCTCGCCACCCTGCTGATCTTCGGCAAGGATCTCAGCGTGTACGCGTACGTGGGCGTCATCATGCTCATCGGTCTCGTGAAGAAGAACGCGATCATGATGATCGACTTCGCCATCGAAGCCGAGCGGAACGATGGCATGACCCCGCGCGACGCCATTCTCGAGGCGGCGCGTGTGCGCTTCCGCCCCATCATGATGACCACGATGGCCGCGCTCATGGGCACGTTGCCCATTGCGGTGGGTTTCGGCGCTGGCGCTGAATCGCGGCAACCGCTCGGGCTCGCGGTTGTTGGGGGGCTCGCTTTCTCGCAGCTGGTGACGCTCTATGTCACGCCGGTGGTGTACACCCTGCTCGACCAGATGGTACGGCGACGCCGGTTGAAGCAAGGCACCATGGCTCCGGCTCCGGGGCTCGAGCCCGTGCCGGTGGGCGGTGACTGACGCCCAGGTCCGACGAACGCCGGACCTGGGCCGCACGACGGCGCGCCATGCGGCGGGTCAGAACTCGATCTGGGTCCCCAGCTCCACCACCCGATTGGGTGGGATGCAGAAGAACTCGGTGGCGGACCGCGCGTTGCGCGCCATGAGGGCAAAGACCCACTTGCGCCATCGGGAGAGCACGATCTTGTCGCCCGTTCTCGCGGCCACCGGAATGAGACGTTCGCGCCCGAGGAAGTAGCTCGTTTCCATCGGTTTGCAGCGAATGCCCATCTGGTCCACGACCTCGAGGACCTGCGGCACGTTGGGTGTCTGCATGAAGCCGTAGGAGGCCACCACGCGCCAGAAGCCGTGGCCAAGCGCCGTCACGCGCACGCGTTCCGCGGCGCTGGTTTCCGGTACGTCCGCCGTCTTCACTGACACGAGCAGCACGCGCTCGTGCAGCACCTTGTTGTGCTTGAGGTGGTGCAGCAGCACGGGCGGTACGCCGTCGTCACTCCCGGTCATGAACACCGCAGTGCCGGCGACGCGGTGCACCTTCGACTTCTCCACCCCGTCGAGAAAGAGCCCGATGGGCATGGTGCCGTCGGTGAGGCGCTGCATGAGCAGCAACCGGCCGCGCTTCCAGGTGAGCATGAGCATGAACAACACGATGCCCAGCGCCATGGGGACCCAGCCGCCGTGCATCAGCTTCACCACGTTGGCGCTGAAGAACGCGAGATCCACGGTGATGAAGAGTGCCGCCACCAGAAACGCCTGCCAGGGTTCCCAACGAAAGCGGATGCGCGCGACAATGTAGAACAGCACGCTGGTGATGAGCATCGTGCCGGTCACGGCGATGCCGTACGCTGCGCCCAGATTGGAGGTGTTGCGGAACGTCAGCACGACGATCAGGCAGCCGACGGCGATGAACCAGTTCACCTCGGGGATATAGATCTGCCCTTCTTCCTGCGTGGACGTGTGCCGGATCTCGAGCCGTGGGATGAACCCGAGGGCGATCCCCTGGCGCGTGGTGGAGAACGCCCCGGAGATCATGGCCTGTGAGGCCACGATGGCCGCCAGGGTGGCAATAATGAGCAGCGGAACGAGAAACCACTTGGGCGCCAGCAGGAAGAACGGATTCTCGGCGGCTGCAGGGTTCTCGAGCAGCAGTGCGCCCTGGCCGAAGTAGTTGAGCAGAAGCGCCGGAAAGACCAGGATCACCCAGGCCAGCCGGATCGGCTTGCGTCCGAAGTGCCCCATGTCGGCGTAGAGCGCTTCGCCGCCGGTGATGACGAGCACCACCGAGCCCAGTACGAAGAAGGACAACGACCCGTTGGCCTGCACGAACTGCACGGCGTACATCGGGTTCACGGCGGCGAGAATGGACGGCTGCTGTGCAATCTCCACCGCCCCGAGCGTGGCAATCGTGATGAACCAGACCAGCGTGATGGGGCCGAAGGCCTTGCCCACGAGGTCGGTGCCGAACCGCTGCACGAAGAAGAGCGTGGTGAGGATCACCACGGTAATGGGGACGATGTACTGCGCCAGCGAGGGGACCGCGAACTCGAGCCCTTCCATGGCACCGAGCACGCTCATGGCGGGGGTAATGATGCCGTCGCCGTACAGGAGGGCCGTCCCGAACAGGGCGAGCGCCACGAAGATTCCGCCCTTGGTGAACCCCTGCGGGGTACCGCGCGGGAAGATCAGCGCGAGCAGGGCGAACTGACCACCTTCGCCGCGATTGTCGGCGCGGAGCACGAAGCTCACATACTTGACGCTGATGACCAGCGTGAGCGCCCAGACGATGAGCGACAGGACGCCGAAGACGTTGTCGCGGGTGGGCTGCAGGCCGTACAGGTGGCCGAAGATTTCCTTGATGGAATACAGCGGGCTGGTGCCGATGTCGCCGTACACCACGCCGAGCGCAGTGAGGGTGAGAATGGCAAGGCGCTTGCCCGTGGGATCGGTGTCCCGGTGGTGCGCACCGTGGGACTGCACCGGAAACATGCCGGTGTTGGAGCGCACTTCCTCTCCCGGCTGTGCCTCGAAGGCGTTCGAGGCGCCGGACTGGGTGGCCGGTGAGCTCGGGTGGCGCAGCGAGCTGTCCGCGATGGACGGTGGCTCCGTCGTGCCGTCGGCTGATCGTTCGGGAACGGCCTCGGCTTGATCTGCCGAGGCCGCAGGATGCTGTTCGTTGGGCATGGAGTTGATGCGGGAATACCAAATGTACACAGCGGGGCGCACGCGGTATACGGACGACTGGGGCCGTCTGGCCGGGGCCCCGACGGCCCCCTGCTACATCTCCCGGCCGATCAGCGCGCTCAGCTGCGCGCGGGCGATCCGGCCGTCGAAGCGCGCCTGAATGAGCGCCTGCCGCGCCTGGTTGAGCTGCGTCTGCGAGGTCAGCAGGTCGAGCAGGGTGCTGGCGCCCAGGGCATAGCGCTGCTGCTGCACACGCAGATCCTCTTCGGCCGCGGCGATGGCGGCCACCTGTACACGCGCCCGTGCTTCGGCGTTGTCGAGGGCGCGCAGCTGCTGGGTCAGCGTCTGCCGTGCGCCCAGGCGCGCATCCCGCAACTGGGCTTCCGCGTTGCGAAGGGCCACATCGGTCTGCACCGTTTGCTGCTCGCGGACGAGGCCGTTGAACAGGGGGTAGCTGAAGTTGAAGTTCAGCTGCTGCCGGTTGGGATTGCCGCCCGAGAACAGCCAGATGTCGCTGCTGGAGAAGCTGCGGCTGGTCTGTGTGTACGCGTAGTTGTACGACATGGTCAGCGACGGCAGGTACGTCGAGCGCTGCGCCTTGCGGCCGGCCCGGGCCGCCAGGAGGTTCGCCTCGGCCTGCATCACCGTCGGGCTGCGCGCGATGAGCTGCTCGAGCTCCTGCTCCGACGGCAATGGCTCCAGGGCATCCACCGTGTCGTCGAGCGCGGGAGTGACCAGCACCTGTGAGCCGATCACCCGCGTGAGCGCGGCATTGGCCACCCGCCGGTCATTCTCGGCGGTCAGCACGGCCAATTGCGCGTTGCCCAGCTGAATGGCCGAGCGGAGGGAGTCGGACTTGGTGGCCACGCCGGCCACGAAGCGTGCGGTGGACGCCTTGAGCTGCTGCTCGGCTTCCGTGAGCAATGCGCGCGCGGCCGCTTCCGATTCGCGCGCAGCGAGTGCGGCGTAGAACTGCTGCTTGGTCTGGAGCGACGCGTCGAACCGGGCCTGAATGGTTGCGGCGTCGGCCGCATCGGCCACGGCACGGCTGCGGGAGAGTTCATGCCACCGCTGGTTGCCGTCGAACAGCTGCAAGGAGGCCGCGAGACCGTTGTTGTAGTTCCACGGATCGCCGCGCAGCGGCACCAGCGCGCCCTGGAAGAACTGCACACCCTGGGTGCGGGCGCTGCCGGCGCTGAGGGTGAGCGCCGGCATGTAGGCGGCGAGCGCACTGCGGTTGGCGGCCGCGGCGTTGCGCTCCAGCCCGCGCGCGGCCACGGCGGCGGGGGCATTGCGCTGCGCCTGTTCCACGGCGTCCCGCAAACGAATCGGACGTGCTGCCTCGTCGCTGCGCCCGCCATCGCGCAGGGGGTCGCGTGCCGGCGCCCCGGCAGACTGGGCCTTGGACGACAACGGGGCGGCCAGCAGGACCGCCCCCATGGTCAGCACCAGCCGGCGCCAGCGATCGGTAGCCACTGGTTTCACGGAATGAGTCACTTGGATGTGCCGCGCGCGCGTTCTGCGCTATCGGCAAGACGCTGGTTACGCTCGATCAGGCGCCGGAAGGATTCCTTTTGCGCCTCATCGAGAATGGCCATCATGCGCCCGCGGGCGCTGTCGCGCACCGAGTCGAGCGCCGGGCGGACCGCCGCCATGATCTCGCGGGAGCGCGCCCGGCGCCACTCCCATGCCGAGTCCACGACGACCTTCTGTTCGGCGGTCAATCGGAGTTCACGGGCGAGCTCTTCCCGCACCGACTTCTCGTCGTTGAGCATGACGACCGGCTTGCTTACGGCCCGCTCGGCGGCGAAGCCCACGGCACCTCCGGTGAGGAAGGCGCCGAGCAGGAACATCATCGCGAGCGACTTGGGGCGGGGTGATGTGGACACGGGTAGCCGGCTCAGTAGTCGAGCGGATTCAGATAGCGCTCGGGGGCATCCTTGGGCAGGTGTCGACGGCCCCCGGTGAGCGTGCTGCCGTCGATGGGGAGCGGCATAGCGGTTTCGACGGCGGCGCGCGCCGCCAGCTCGCGAGCCCGGGCGCTGGCCGCCTGCCCGCGCACGAACGCCGCGCCGGCGGCGAGCAGCGCAATCGTGGCGGCCACGGAGGCCACGGCCCGCATGTCGGCGCCGCGCAGCTCGGCGAAACCGCTCCACCACGAGGGGCGCAGCTCCCGTACCACGCCACTGGTCGCGGTGGCCAGCCGTTGCATGATCGACTGTTCGAGTTCCCCCCAATACGCCTCGCCAGCGGGCGCCTCGTAATGCGCCCGCAATACCGCGGTCACCTGGGGATCCGCACCCGGGCTCCGCCCGTTGTCGTTCCGCGTGACAGTCATGATCCACTCCGAAGATTGCTCAGCTGGCGCCGCAGGTGCGCCCGAGCATGATGCAGGTCCGATCGGGCCGTGCCCTCGGGAATTCCGAGAAGTGCCCCGATCTCCGCGTGCTTGTATCCCTCGACGTCGTGCAGCACGATCACCGCGCGCTGCCGCTCACCCAGGGTGTCCAGCGCGCTGGTGAGGCGCGCTCGCAACTCATCTGACTCTGCCGGGTCGCGATGCGGACTCGACAGCGTTTCCGGTAACTCGTCGGCGTCGCGCACCTTGCGACGTCGCGCGATGTCCAACGCCGCATTGGCGACAATCCGGTGCAACCAGGCCCCGAACGCCTGCTCCGGCCGAAAACGCTCGAGGGCCCGGAAGGCATGCAGGAATCCCTCCTGCACCGCATCCTCGGCGTCGTCGTGTGACAGGACGATTGCCCGCGCCACCGCGTAAGCACGACGCTGATGACGGCGCACGAGTCCGGCGAAGGCTGCACTGTCTCCGGCCTGCGCGGCCAGCACCAGCTCACGCTCCTCCAGCGCCTCGGCCGAGAGCGGTCGCTCAGGGCCCATGCGATGGGTCCCCGATGCGGGAACCAGAATTGGCGTGGGAAGCGGGATGGCGGTCACGTGATCGGGTTGGGACACCCGAATTACGCATCGCTGGAAATCGCCGTTGAAGCCGAGTGGGGCTGGGGCACACCTGCGAGTCCCAGCGCGGCGGCGTTTTCCTGCATGGCCGCCAGGACCAGCCCGATGTGTTCGTCGAGCGGGACCCCCAAGGCGTCGGCGCCCTGTACGATATCGTCCCGATTGACGCCCCGGGCGAACGCCTTGTCCTTCATCTTCTTCCGGACCCCCGCGACATCGACGTCGCGCACCGCCCGGGATGGCTTCACGAGGGCACAGGCCGTGATGAGCCCGGTCAGTTCGTCTACCGCGAACAGGGCCTGCGCCATGGGGGTGGTACGGGCTACCCCGGTATAGTGCGCATGCCCGAGGATCGCCTCGAGGATCTCGTCAGGCCAGCCCAGACCGCGCAGGTGGCGCACCCCCTCCGCCGGATGCTCGGCGTCGGGTGCCTGCGCGTCGTTGGGGAAGCGCTCGTAGTCGAAGTCGTGGATGAGCCCCGCTGTGCCCCACGCTTCCTCGTCCTGCCCCAGCCGCCGGGCATAGGCGCGCATGGCGGTTTCCACCGCCAGCATGTGCTTGCGGAGGGACTCGGACTGGGTCCACTCGCAGACGAGGGCAAAGGCTTCCGCACGGGTGGGCATGGGGGGATTCTGGCGACTGTCCACGCATCTCGGTAGGGGCGAACGACGCGGGAACGACGCGGGGGACCACGCGCGATCGACTACGCGCTGGAAGGAACGCGTTGGCACTCACGCGTTGGCAGCTACGCGTTGGCGGGAACGCATAGGGACGCGGGCAACCACGCGCGCAACTACGCTGGGTCACTACGCGGGCGACGGCGCTGCGCTGGTCGCCGGGACGCGGGCGACGGCGCTGCGCTGGTCGCCACGACTTCCGGCTGCCGTTTCGCCACGGCGACTGGGTTACCGGCCCGCCGCGTTCGAATGCACCGATGCGCGAACGATTGATGACACAGATGACCTGTGGGTGTGGCATGCTGGCACATGCCCAAACGCTCCTTCCATCGCTCGCGTTCGGCGGCGCGAGCCCTGTCCCTTGCCGTGCACACGGCCGCCGACGAGCTGGTGGCACGTCGCTCGCCCGGTCTGCGCAACCAGCTACTCCGCGCCGCGGTGTCGGTGCCGGCCAACATTGCCGAGGCAGAACAACAGACCAGCGACGCGCAGGCGCTCAACTTCCTGCGCGTGGCGCTCGGCTCTGCCGACGAGGTAGGGGCGCATCTTGAAACAGCGGCAGATGCAGGGGCACTGTCACCCCGCAGATACACCGCCTGTCAGGGTACGCGACAAGTCGTGAAGACCATGCTGCAGCGCCTGATCCAGCGACTCGAACAAGAGAGGCTCCCCCGCCCCTAGTCCGCCGATGCCCCTCCGCCTCTACCGCGACCAGCGCAGCGCCGTCGCCCGCGTGGTTGCCCGCGTGGTTGCCCGCGTAGTTGCCCGCGTAGTTGCCCGCGTGGTTGCCCGCGTGGTCCCCCGCGTCCCTACGCGTCCCTGCCAACGCGTAAGTGCCAACGCGTAACTGCCAACGCGTTCCTTCCAGCGCGTAGTCGATCGCGCGTTGCTCCCCCGCGTTGTTCCCCCGCGTTGTTCCCCCGCGCGCGCGTCACGGCAGGCGTCGCACCGTTCCCGTGGCGCGTGCGAGAGACACGCGGGCGCCATGGTAGAGCGCCAGGGCATCGTTGCGGAGCGTCCGGGCCTGATTGAGCGAGAGCAGCGCACTGATGACGTCGCCGTTGCCGGCCACACCCGCGCGGAACCGTTCCTGCGCCTGCGCCACTTCCCGCTCAGCGAGACCGAGGCGCTCTCGTGCCGCCTCCACCTGTTCCGCCGCAGCCGTGAGCTCCAGCAGCGCCGCGCGCACCTCCAGTTCGCCCTGCGCCCGCGTTTCCTTGAGGCGTACCTCGGTTTCACGCGCCACCGCGAGCTGCTCCTCGAGGCGCGATTCGCGGCGGTACCCGTCGAAGAGCCCCACCGAGAGCTGCACGCCCCAGAGGTATGTGGGCAACAGTCGGTCGGCGTTTCGTCCAATGACGCCCTGCTCGACCAGCGCCGACAGCTGCGGCGTCCGCTCCCAGCGAATGGCCTTGGCCGCCTGCTGCTGGGCGAACTCCTGAGCACGCAGTGCCTGCACGTCGGGGCGCGCATTCAGGGCGGCGGAGAGGGCCTCCCGTTCGCCGGGGTGCGCGGCGTCCACCGGCAGCGCGCCCAGGGAATCCGCCAGCTCAATCGAGGCATCGAGCGGCGTGCCGGTGAGGCGCTTCAGTTCCAGGAGCGTGCGATCGCGATCGGTGCGGGCCGCGATGATCTGCGCGCGTACCGCCGCCAGCTGCGACTCTGCCCGTGTCACGTCGAGGGCAATGCCTACGCCAGCCTGGAGCTGATCCCGCGCCATGCGCACCAGCTCCGCGGCGAGCGTGCTGTCGGCGCGACGTGCGCCCAGCTGGGCCTCCGCCCGGGCGGCCCGCACGTACGCGGTCGCCGCCGATGCCGCGGCGCCCTCGGCCTGCGCTTCCACCTCCAGTGAGGCCGCGCTCGCCGTGGCCTGCGACGCGCGCCACCCCTGATACCGACCGAGATCGAGCAGCGGGGCCTGTACGCGATACCGCAGATCGAGCGTGGGGATGGGCCCGAGCAACTCCCCATCGGGGCGGAGTAACGGGCGTCCGGTAACGGGATTGCTGAAGGAAAAGCCGAACGTCGCCGAGTTGAGGGTACGCTCCGCTTGCTGCACCCCCGCCGACAGGTCGGGCAACAGGGCGCTGCGGCGCTGGGTTACCCGGGCCTCGGCCTGCGCCGCCCGCGCGCGCGCCACGTCGACCGCGCCGAACTGCCGCGCCGCCAGACGCGCCGCGTCGCCGAGGGACAGCCGCTGGGCCAGGAGCGGCGGCCCCATGGGGACGACCAGCATGGCGAGGGCCAGCAGGAGCGACGAGCCCGTCGCGCGAGGACGTGTCATGAGGCAGAAACACCACGGGCCCGACCGTGTGGTCGGACCCGTGATGAGCTTTCCATAGTTGAGAATCAGGTGCGCGCCGGTGCTTCCACGGCGATCGCGGCCTTCTTCTCGGCGCCATGCCCCTCGAACTTCTTGTTTGTCCAGAGCACCACGCCGTAGAGAATCGCGCCGAGGAAG
Organism: Gemmatimonas sp.; assembly: GCF_027531815.1. NCBI lineage: Bacteria > Pseudomonadati > Gemmatimonadota > Gemmatimonadia > Gemmatimonadales > Gemmatimonadaceae > Gemmatimonas > Gemmatimonas sp. The sequence goes on from NZ_JAPZSK010000004.1 coordinate 396,632, forward strand.
ATCATCCCGCCAATGAGACCGGCAAATGCCGCGCCCATGTCGGGGTTCGTGTCGTGCTTGTGACCTGCCATATCGTAAGTCTCCCAGGGGAGTGGATGGGAGCGACAGAGCGAACGTTGCGCCTGCCGTCGGTAAGTCCTGCCGGCTGCGGTCGGCGGGTGAGCCAACCAGCCTTACTGCGAATCGGCAACCCGCACCGACACCATGTGATCATTCTGCGCGATGGACGGCAGGATCTCCAGCCCCTGCGTTACCTGACCGAATACCGTGTGCACCCCGTTGAGGTGACGCGTATTCGGCTCGCTCAGCACGATGAAAAACTGGCTGCCGCCGGTGTCCTTGCCGGCATGCGCCATGGAGAGGGCACCCGCCTTGTGCTTGTGCGGATTGCCCGCCGTTTCGCACTTGATGCGCCAGCCCGGACCGCCAGTTCCGACCGGACCCTTACCGTCCTTGGTGTGCGGGCACCCGCCCTGCACCACAAAATCGGCAATGACACGATGAAACTTGATGCCATCGTAGAAGCCGCTGTTGGCGAGCTTCTCGAAGTTTTCCACGGTGATCGGCGCCTCGGTGGGGTACAGTTCCGCCACGAGGGTGCCCTTGTTCGTTTCGAATGTGGCCAGCTTGGTCACAGGAGTCTCGGGATAGGGGTAGACAACGACTGCGGAAATCTACACGGCCGCCCCCACTTTCCACCCCGGTAGACTGCCCGATTCACTCGGCGACCCCGGCGCTCGGACAGACCTCCTGCACGACGCAGCGCCCGCACGCCGGCTTGCGGGCGAAGCAGGTCCGACGGCCGTGGAAGATCAGCAGATGGCTGAGCAGCGCCCAGTCGGCCTGCGGGAAGAGGGGCATGAGCTCCCGCTCAATCCCGATCGGATCCGGCTCACGCGTGAGTCCCAGCCGCCGCGACAAGCGCTGCACGTGGGTGTCCACCACGATGCCCTCGTTGATGTCGAAGGCGTTGCCGAGGATCACGTTGGCCGTCTTCCGCCCTACCCCGGGGAGTGGCACGAGCTCGGCGATGGTGCGGGGGACCTCCCCGCCGTGGCGTTCCACCAGCCGATTCGCCATCCCCACGAGGCTCTTGGCCTTGGCCCGGAAGAACCCGGTCGTGCGCACGATCTCCTCCACGGCCTCGAGCTTCGCCACGCTCAACGCTTCGGCGGTGGGGTACGCCTTGAACAGCGCCGGGGTCACCATGTTCACCCGCACGTCGGTGCACTGCGCCGACAGAATCGTGGCGCACAACAGCTCGAAGGCATTCGTGTGATCGAGCTCGCAGTGCGCGTCGGGGTACTCCGTCTTGAGTCGCTCCAGCACGACCGCCGCCACGCGCCGCTTGTCGGCCTTCGTCCGGGGACTCGTTGCCACCGGCGCCGCGCGCTGACTGGGCTTGAGGCCGAACGTCTTGCTCGTCTTCCGCGCCTTCGGTGCCGCGGCCGGCTTGACGGGAGAGGAGACCTGCTTCGCCGTCTTGGCCGGCTGCTTCACGCTGAGCGGCTGACGGGGGCTGTTCGATCCACGGGCCATCACTGGGTCAACGAAATGGGTTTCACTGCTCGTAGGCGACGCGGAGGGTCAGAGAAAGCCGAAGACATGGTAGCGCTCTGGGTCTCCGCGGCTCCGCGCCTCCCCCGAGCCGTTTCACACACCGGTGCCCGCCGCCGCACGCCGCGCGCGCGCAAAGGCCAGCACCTCGTCCGCGCTGCGCGTGTTCAGCACATGCCGCGGCTCCAGCCATCCCTTGCGGGCGATGGCTGTGCCCAGCTCGAGATTGTCGAAACCCTGTGGGGAATGCGCGTCGGGGCCGATGCTCACCAGTGTGCCGTTCTCGGCCGCCAGGCGACAGGCCTTCCAGTCGATGTCGAGACGGTGCGGGTCGGCATTGAGTTCAATCGCCACGCCCACGCGCCCCGCCTTCTCGATGATCGCCGCGAGGTCGATGGCGTACGGCTCCCGCGTCAGCAGCAGCCGACCGGTCGGATGCCCCAGGATGGTGAGGTGCGGATCGTCGAGGGCCTTGAGCACGCGGTTCGTCATCTGCTCCGCATTCATACCATACCGCGTGTGTACGCTGCCGATCACGAAATCAAAGCGATCGAGAAACGCCGCGTCGTAATCCACCCGGCCGCACGGCAGGATGTCGGCTTCGATCCCCTTGAGCACCCGGAAGTCGACCCCCTCCTCCGCGAGCCGCGCATTGAGCGCGTCGATCTCCGCGTGCTGTTCTTCAATGCGATCACGCGACAGACCACCGGCGTAGGTGTTCGACTGTGAGTGGTCGCTCACCCCCAGATAGCGCAGGCCGCGAGCCATCGCCGCACGGGCCATCTGTTCCACCGTGGCGCCGCCGTCACTGTACTGCGAGTGGCAGTGCAGCGCACCGCGCAGATCCTCTTCGCGCACGCCGGCCGGCAAGCTCCCGCGCGCCGCGGCGTCCACCTCGCCGTGCCCCTCGCGTTGCTCGGGGGGGACCCACGCAAGCCCCAGCTGCGCGTACAACGCCATCTCGCTGGCGATGGGGATTGGCGTTCCGCTGGCGTCCCGCAGTTCGTCGTTGGCCATCGTGAACCCCAACCGGGCCGCATGCATCATGACCTGCTGCACGTGGAGGGCACTGCCGGTGGCTCTCCACAGGGCCATCGCGAACTGTTCCGGGCGCACGCAGGCGAGATCCACCCGTACGCCATCGGCGAGTCGCAACGAAAGCGACCGCCCGCCCCCACCGAGTACCTCGCGGACGTCGCCAAGCTGCGCCAGCGAGGCCGCCACAACGCTGGGGGACCCGCGCACCGCGGCCACGAGATCCACGTCCCGCACGATCTCGACACGACGCCGAATCGAACCCGCTATCTCCAGCGTCAGCACGTCGGGATGGGCGCGCATTGCCTCGACAATGCGCTCGGCCTCGGCGCGCCCGTGCTGCCACAGCACGTAGGCCCCCGTGGCGCGCAGGTCGGCGATGCCCTTGAGTACCTTGTCGGCCGTTTTCGCACCAAACTTCGGGAGTGCGGCCAACCGGCCATCGCGGGCGGCCAGCTCCAGTTCAAGGAGCGTGTCCACGTGCAGGTGCTCGTGAATGGAGCGGATGCGTGCCGGCCCCAGCCCCGGGACGCGCAGCATCTCCATCAGCCCCTCCGGCGTTTCCTCCTGCAGGCGTTCCAGCATGGATGAGCCGTTGCTCTCCGCCAGATCGCGCAGCACATCGAGGGCTCCGGCATTGAGGGCGCCGACCTCAGCGGCCATGCCGGCCAGGACCTCCCGCACATCGCGTTCACCGTGTCCCGCGATTACGCGCGCCGCGCCCTGCATGCCCCGCACGACGTCACGGTCCCCATCGTGCAGCTCGAGCAGCACGGCGATCTGGGTAAGGGCCTGCGCGGCGTCACGGCAGTTCATGGACGCAATCTAGCCACCGTCCGGCGGGCCCCGTGAGCCCCCGTGTCGCGCCCGCTGCTCGCCTTTCACACCCGTCAGGTGCGTCATCTGCTGCACGCGCGTCAGCAGCGGTGCCTCGGTCCGCTGGCGCTCCTGGTGCGCTGCCTCCGTGTCCAGCAGCCCCATGCGCTAGGCGGTAGCGGTCAGGAAGCGTTCAATGGTACGGAACAGCTCGTCGGGACGTTCAACGTACGGCACATGACCACACGCCTCGAGCACGACACACTCGCCGCCAAGCGCCTCCGCGGCCGCGGTTGCGGACGCAAGCGGAATGGGATCCTGCCGTCCATGAATAACGAGCGTGGGTACGCGCACGGCACGAAGCGATTGACGCAGATCAAAGTCGCCGAGGGACTGCCACACCGATTGCTGCACCTTGCCGGTGACCCGGAATGGCGTGAGGGCGGTGGCTCGTGCCGGGTCGGCGAAGTACCCCGCCACGCTCAGCTCGAAGCTGCGTTGGCGGAATGCGGCCGGATCCGAGTCCCGCAGGCCGGAGGCCGTCAGCGTGTCGCGCATGGCCCGGATGGCGTCACTCCGTCCCCGCACGGCGAGGGTGGTCTCGAATTCGTCTCGCCACGCCCGCGAAATGGGCGCCGGGGAAATCAGGACGAGGCGCGCAACCGGGGGGAGCGTCGCGTCCATGGTTGCCTGCAGCGCGTAGAGCATGGCGAGCAGGGCACCCCACGAATACCCCACCACCGTCGCGCCACCGGCGCCGGGCGGAGCCACGCCGAGTTCCGCGAGTACCTGCGCCAGATCGGCCACCTGGGTCTGCCAGGTGATCGGGGCGGGGTCGTCCGTTTTCGACCGCCCCCCGCCGCGCTGGTCGTAGGTCACCACCCGGTGCCGATCGGCCAGGGCCAGCATCTGCGGGTAGAGATAGTCGTGATGCGCCCCGGGGCCGCCGTGCAGGAGCAGCAACGGGTCACCGTGCCCGTCAACACGATAAAAGAGGGGGATCGCGGTGGTGTGCGTAAAACCGGTAGGCATAACCCAAAGCTAGTGGTGGATGAGGCACCGTTCACTCAGTGCGGGCCGTGCCCTATCTTTGTGGCATGCCCCCTCTTGGCTATGGCCGGACCGTGGTCGCCGCGGGCGAATCCAGCGCGCCGCATGTGGTACCCGGCGGTCGTGCGGCGCGTGGGACGCTCCGTTCGCTCGCGCTGCTCGTCGATCGCATGGCCACCCTGGGCACGTCCCGCGACGGTGCCCAGGGGCCGGACGCGGCAACCGCGGTTCGGGACGCACTGCGTCAGTTCACCGCCCGTGTGCGTGAAGCGCCCCTGCTGTGTCGTATCCACGAGCAGCGGTTCGTGCTCGACTGGGAGCCCGTGGATCGGGGACTCACGCGCGACGACCCCCTGCTGGGCACACTGCTCTTCCGCTGTCTGTCGCTGGGCGTGGGTGGCATCACCGTACGGCAGGGGGCGGCGCCGGCCGAACTGCTGACGCTGGCGACGCTGCTGGCGCGGCGGCGGACGGAGGAGGATACGCTGGTCATGAACGATACGCCCACCTCGATGAGTGCCGTGGCTGAGCAGCAACCGCGCGAACTCTTGCGGTCGTGGAGCGTCCTCGTCACGCCGGCGGATCACCCGGGCGGGCATCGGCTCGCGACACCTCCCGATGGCGCCAGGGGCGTGTCAGCCGGGGCGTCATCGATGCCCACGGAAGTCAAGGCCGGTGTTTCGACCGAGGCGCTGCAGGGGGCCGGTCCCACGCTGGTACGGCTGGCGGCCGCCACCGACGATATGGCATGCAGTCGCGTGGTGGACGCGCTGGTGCCGATCATCGATCAGGCCGAGTACCGTGGTGACGCTCGCCTGCTGGAGCAGGTCGCCGTCGCGGCGGCACGTCAGGCGCATGTTGTCGCTGGGGGGGGCGGTCGACTGGCGCTCGAACGGGTGATGCGCCGGCTGCAGCACCGCAGCAGCCTTGAGCTGCTGGCCGGGCGACTGCCGTACGTGGAAGACCGCACGATGCTGCTGGAGCTGCTTGCCCGGGCGGGCGAGACCGCGGTGGATATCCTGGTCAAACAGCTGATGCAGGCGGATGACGGCGCCGCGCGGCGGGTCTATTTCGACAGCATCGTCCAGCTTGACATCGCCGGCCCGACGCTCTTTGATCACGTGCGCGATTCCCGCTGGTTCGTGGTGCGCAATGCGGTGGCGCTGCTGGGCGAGATGGGGATCGAACAGGCCGATCTCGCCATGCTGCCGTTGCTGCACCATGCCGACGAGCGCATCCGGGTGGCAGTCGCGCGATCCCTGGTGCGTCTGGGCACGGTCAAGGCGCTGCAGGGGCTGCACGCGGCCATTGACGACGCCAGCGCCGAGGTGCGACGCATCGCGGCGATCAGCTACGGGTTGACGCCAGGCACCGGCACTGTGGTACGCCCGCCGGCGCTGCGTCTCGCCATGGCGCTCGAGAAGGAAACCAACGAGGATGTGGCGCTCGAGATGCTGGCGTCGCTGGGCAAGCTGGGCAGCGCCGACGCCGTGCAGCGGCTGCTGCGGCTGGCGATGCCGCAACAGCAGGTGGGTGACACGGGGGAGGCGCCGCGCGAGGCATGGCTGCGCATCGCGGCACTCGAAGCGCTGGTGAAGGCACGCGGCAGCGCCGTCATGCCGCACGTGGAGACGCTCATGAACGACGCCGACCCGGAAGTGGCGCAGGCAGCCTTCCGGCTGCGCGGCTGACGCGCGCGGTCTCCGCGTCAGCCGTGTTGGGGGGAGGTCAGCGCGCCGTGAAGTCGGTGGCGGCCGTCACCCGACGGCAGGTTTCCGCAATGAGCTCGGCGGCGCGATCGAGATCGTCGAGTGAGACCATTTCGTTCGGTGAGTGCATGTAGCGGTTGGGAATGCTCACCAGCGCCGTGGCCACTCCCGTGCGCGCCAGCTGCATGGCATCGGCGTCGGTGCTGGTGAAGCGACCGGCGGCGTGAATGCTGAAGGGGATCTCGAGGGACTTCGCGGTCTCCGCCAGCAATCGGTAGACGACCGGACTGGTCACGCTGCCGCGCGTGAGCACCGGTCCGCCCCCTATCGAGTGTTCGCCCACTTCTTCCTTTTTCATGCCCGGATGATCGGTGGCGAAGGTCACGTCCACCGCGACGGCCATGGTGGCCTCCACGCTCTGCGCCGCCACGCGCGCCCCACCGCCGCTGTAGCCGATCTCCTCCTGCGCCGTTGCGGCGGCCACGACGCGCGCCGCCCCGGGGCGTGCCGCGTAGCGACGCAGCGCCTCCAGCACCACGAACGCGCCAATGCGGTCGTCGATGCTGCGGCTCACGAGGCGGTTGTTGGGCATGTCGAGGGAGCGCGAGTCGATGACCCCCGCGTCACCCACTTCCAGCAGTTCGAGCGCTTCCGCCTTGGTCGTGACGCCGATGTCCACCCACAGATCGGTGATCTTGGAGGCCTTCTCGCGCTCGTCCGGCTTCATGAGGTGAATGGGCTTCTTGCCGATCACGCCAATGACATCGCCATGACGGCCGAGAAAGCGGATGCGCTGCGCTACGAGGACCTGGGGGTCCCACCCGCCGATGGGCTCGAAGTAGACGTAGCCCTTGTCATCGATGTGGGTGATGATGATGCCGATCTCGTCGATATGGCCCGCCAGCAGAATGGTGGGGCCGGTACCATCCCCCTCGGCGGTGGCCAGCGAGTTGCCGACCACGTCGGCGCGGATGTCGGCCGCGAAGGTGGCCGCTTCGGCGCGCCACACACGCGCCGGCGCGCCTTCGAACCCCGACGGCCCAGGGGTATCGAGCAGGCGCTTGAGAAAGGCGATGGACGAGTCAGAAAGCATGGGGGGAATATAGGTGCTATTGTGGAGGCATGACCCTCCTGCTTCTTGCCATCGGCCTGGGCGCCGGCATTCTGTCGGGCGTCTTCGGAATAGGCGGCGGCATCGTGATCGTGCCGGCGCTGGTGTATCTCGCGAAAATGCCACCGCAGCAGGCGGCCGGGACGTCGCTGGCGGCGCTGGTGCTGCCACTCGGGGCGGCGGTCGGTGCGCTGACCTACTACCGCGCCGGCCACCTGCAGCCGCGCGATGCGCTGCTCATTGCGGTGGGCATGGCGGTGGGCGCGTTCGGCGGGAGCTGGATTGCCACCAACATCGACGCCGACATGCTGCGCAAGGGCTTCGCCGTGCTCATGGTGATCATGGCGGTGAAGATGTGGGTGGGGTAGCGGTGGTGCGGCTACTGCAGCCGCACCGCATGCCAGGGTTCGATCTCGCTGAACAGCGAGGGCGCAAAGATGCTGGCCATGGCCTCGATGCCTTCCACCACCCGCGGCCCAGGCCGTGAGATGAGGCCGTTGGCGTCGAGCGCCCAGACCTGCCGCCCCGCAAGCCATTGCCACTGCGGCAGGGCAAGACACCGCCCCGCCTCCGCGGCCGCCTGCTCGAGCGAGTAGCCGCAGGGGGCAAACAACACGATCTCCGGGTCGGCATCGCGCAGGGCGTCCATGGCCACCGGCACGCTGTGCGCTCCCGCCGCACCCAGCACATCGGTACCGCCGGCGCGGGCGATCTGCTCGGGCCCCCAATGCCCGGCGACGTACAGCGGGTCGGTCCACTCCACCAGCGCTACCCTGGGGCGCGGCGCCTGCGCCGCCTTGAGCGTGCTGTGCACATGCTTCACGCGATCCCGCAGCCCCGCCAGCAGTTCATCGGCCTCGTCGTCGGCCCCGATGGCCCGGGCCACGGCTCGGATATCCGCGTAGATCCCGTCCAGTGAGGTGCCGCCCAGCGTCACCACCTCCGGCTGTGGCGCGAGGCGGGCGGCAAGCGCCCGGACGTCCGCCTCGCGCACGGCGCACACCTCGCACAGCTCCTGGGTGAGAATCGCCGTTGGGTGGAGGGCCGTGATGGTCTTGTCGTCGAGCGTGAACAGCGCCACGCCGCCGGCTTGGGCATCACGCACCGCCGCGTCGATGGCCGACGGATCGTGGGCATGCGGGAGGGCGCTGCGTGTCACCCGGGCACGCGATCGGACGACGTCGGGATAGTCGCACTCGTGGGTGATGCCAACCAGATGATCGGTGGCGCCAAGGAGGGCCACGATCTCGGTGGCGGCGGGGAGCAGGGAGACGATGCGCATGACCAGGGGAGGCAGGGAGACACACGGGGGAGCGTGGCGCTCTGCCCAATGCTGCGCTCGCGCACGCAACCTGGCGAGTAATGGCGCAAAAAAAGGGAGGCGGAGCGACGTGAGTCGCGCCGCCCCCTTCGCATTGGCTGCCGCACAGAGCGGCCAAGTCGTTGCGCTTTCGTCGCTGCCTCACGCCTCTGTCCCCCCCCATGCAGCGAACACGCATGAGGCTGTGGCGTCTTCACCCGCTCACTGCGGGGCTTTGTAGACCAGCTTGCCTGCCAGCCAGGTGCTCAGCACGCGTGTCCGCAACACCAGGTCCGCTGGGATGCGCATGATGTCCTGATCGAGCACCACGAAGTCGGCGTACTTGCCCGGCGTGATCGAGCCCATGACCTGTTCCTGGAAGCCCGCATACGCCGGCCAGAGCGTCATGCTGCGCAGCGCGTCTTCGCGCGACATGCGCTGCTCGGGGTACCAGCCACCGGCAGGCCAGTCACGCGCATCCTGGCGGGCAATGCTGGCGTGGAAGCTGATGAGCGGGTTCACGTCTTCCACCGGGAAGTCACTGCCGTTGGGGATCACCACCCCCGTCTTCAGCAGCGACTGCCAGGCATAGGCGCCGTAGAGGCGCGTGGGGCCCAGGCGCTTGCCGATCCAGTACATGTCACTCGTCTGGTGGCTGGCCTGCATGCTGGGAATCACCCCCAGCTGCGCGAAGCGCGGGATGTCGTCCTGGTGCAGGATCTGCGCATGCTCCACGCGAAAGCGATGGTCGGCGCGGGGGACCTGGGCGAACGCCCGCTCATAGGCGTCGAGCACCACCCGGTTGCCGCGGTCGCCAATGGCGTGCGTGTTGACCTGGAAGCCCGCCGCCAGCCCACGCTCGGCCACCTCCTGAATGTGCGCCGGCGCGCTGAGCAGCAACCCCGAGTTGTTCGGGTCGTCGCTGTACGGCTCCAGCAGCGCCGCGCCGCGCGAGCCCATGGCGCCATCGGCGTACAGCTTCACCGCCCGCACCCAGAGCTGACCGTCGTACAGCGCGTTGCGTGGCCCGAGGGCGAAGTAGTGCTGCAACGCCTCGGCGTTGTCGCCGATCATCACGTAGAGGCGCAAGTTGAGCTCGCGCTTCGCGGCCATGTCCTCGAACAGCTCGATGGATTCGCGCGAGGCGCCGGCGTCGTGCATGCCCACCAGCCCCAGCGAGTGCATGCGCGCCACCGCGTCCTTGAGCGCGGCGCGCAGCTCCTCCCGCGAGGGCGCGGGCACCTTGTTCTCCACGAGCCCCGACGCGCGGTCGATGAGCACCCCTGTGGGCGCGCCCTTCGCGTCGCGCAGGATCTTGCCGCCGCTCGGGTCCTTCGTGGCGGCCGTGAGGCCGGCAAGGCGCATGGCCGCGGCGTTGGCGAGGGCCGCGTGTCCGTCCACCCGATCGAGGATCACCGGGTGGTCGGGCACGGCCGCCGACAGCGCCTCGTGGGTGGGGAAGGCCGTATTCCCCCAGGCGTTCTGATCCCAGCCTCGCCCCACGATCCACGATCCCGCGGGGGTGGTCTTGGCGCGGTCGACCACCCGCGCGATCACCTCGTCGTAGCTCCTCGTGCCCACGAGATCGACGCTGCGCAGCTTCTGCGCGAGGCCGGCGAAGTGCGCGTGGCCGTCCACCATGCCGGGGATGACCGTCCGGCCGCCGGCATCCACAACCTGTGTGGCGGCCCCCGTGAGGGTGACCGCTTCGCGCGCCGAGCCGGTGAAGACGATGCGACCGCCGCGGACGGCAAAGGCCTCGACCAGCGGGCGGGTGTCGTCGGCGGTGTAGACGCGGGCGTTGGTGACGATCAGATCGGCCGGCGACTGGGAGGCGACGGCCCGCGGCTGGGCGGCGGCGAGGCACGGCGTGCCGGCCAGAAGCAGCGCGAGGAGCGCGCGGCGTGGCGCGAGGGAAATGAGCATCCTCAATAGTGCGCCCCGATGTCCGGCATTGCCACGGCTGTAATGCGCCCTGCTGCTGGGCTCCGCTCTCGTGACTGGACCGTGCGGGGGAACATTGCGGCATGCGCGACGCACCTGCTGTCGCAGCGTCGCCACACACCGTATGCCCGAGCTTGCCACTTCAGAGGGCGAGGGTGTGGCACGAAACGTGATTCAGGGTGCCCGGGCAAGCATCAGCCACCCCTTCTTTCCAGCCAATGTCCAGCCTCCTCTCCCGCTCCCTGCGTTTCGCCGTGGTTGCCGCCACCGTAACGGCGGCCTCAGCCCAGGCGCAGGCGCCATCGGCGTCGGCCACCAGCGGCTACCTCGACTTCGTCGGTACCATCGGCGGCGCCCCCATTGCCAACAACATCATCACGGGGCCGTACCGGGCGAAGTTCCAGCCCACTGGCGGCGCCATGGGCGCCAATGCCTTCGACATCTACTGCTTCGACTGGCTCGGCCGTGCCGGCGACAGCGACGTGCAGCTGCTGACCTTCTCCGATGCCGTCATGTCGATGGCGCCGGTGCCGACGGCACTGCGCCTCAAGTTTGCCGACGATCCGGAAGGCACGGCGGGTGGCCTGACGACCGCCAAGCTCAACTCGGCTGCGTGGCTCACCACCCAGATGACCATGGCCAATCAGGCGCGCTGGAATGAGATGCACGTGGCGCTCTGGCGCATCTTCTGGGACGCCGGCGTGGGCAGCCCCACGCTCCCCGATCTCAGCTTCCAGCAGGGGAGTGGTGACCCGAACGCGCAGTACTGGTTCGACATGGCCGCGCAGAATGCCACTTACGACGCGAGCAACTTCCGCATTCTTGCGCCGGTTGACGGGCAGGGCGTTTTCCGTACCGATCGGCAGGTGTTTCTGGCGCAGGTGCCGGAGCCTGGTTCGTTCGCGCTGACGGGTGTGGGACTGGTCGCGCTTGCCTGGGTGTCCCGTCGTCGTCGTCACGTCGCCTGACGTTCGGCTCCTTCCGTGGTACGACGAAAAAGCGCCACCCGGTTCGGGTGGCGCTTTTTCTTGCATCTTCCGCTGACGTCACCCGTGCGAGGGTGACGCAACACCCGCCTTACTTGCTGGGCGGCAGGATCACCGCGTCGATCACGTGAATCACGCCGTTCTTGGCGGCGATGTCGGTCTTCACGATGTGCGCGTTGTTGATCATCGGCGTGCTGCCCATGACCGAGATCTTGGCTTCGGACCCTTCCACCGTCTTGGCGCCCTTGCCGGCGAGCTTGAGGGCGTCGGCAGCCATCACCTTGCCAGCCACCACGTGGTAGAGCAGGACGCTCTTGAGCTTCGCCTTGTCGGCGGCCAGCGCCTGGAGGGTAGCGGCGGGGACCTTGGCGAACGCCTCGTCGGTCGGGGCGAACACGGTGAACGGACCCGGGCCCTTCAGCGTTTCAACCAGGCCGGCATCGCCGAGGAGCTTGGCGAGCGTCTTGAACGAGCCCGCCGCCACGGCGGTCTCGACGATATCCTTATCCTGCGCCTGGGCCACGGTGGGGGCAGCGAAGGCCAGCACGGCGGCCGTAGCGAGCAGGGAAAGCTTGCGCATCGGTGACAACTCCATGTCATCGGGTTCCAGTACATGTAGGACCGACCGGTCCTAACAGCAGGTGAATACCCCGCTCTCATACCCTGTTCCTCGGCTCCAGATCCTGTGACAGTCCGAGTGCCACAGTCCGAAACCCATGGCTAGTTCCGGGCGCGCCGCCTCGCGGCCGGGCCAGGTCACCCGACTCGTCCGCTCGGCGGTCTGGCTTGCCAGTGCCCTGTCGGTCGTCGGTTGGCTTGTCCTGGCTTCCGTGAACGATGCCAGCCCGTTCGGAATGCTACTGGGCTTTGCTCCCCGGTGGTGGGTGGTGTTCCCCTGGCTCCTGCTGCTTCCCCTGGGGGCTCTCGCGGGTCTCCCCACGGCGCTGGTCGCCGTTGGCGGCACGCTGGCCGCCGTCTTTGGAATCGCCCGGTTCGAGCTCCCCCGTGGGACGCCCGCGGCCCCGCCCCGCGCGCTGCGCGTCGTCACCTACAATACCGACTTCAGCCTGCCGCTGACCTTGCGGCTGCGCAACGATCTGCGCCGATGGGATGCCGACATCGTGCTGCTGCAGGACTGCAAGGTCGTGCTGGCCCAGACACTGCGCCTTGCCGTGCCCGAAGCGGGCTCGCTGGGCCCGTACTGCTTTGCCTCCCGCTGGCCCATCGTCGAAGCGGTGCCGCTCACGCCCCCTGAGTCGCGAGGAACCACGACCTCGCCGCCCGCCATCCGGCTGCGTATCCGCACGCCCAGAGGTGAGCTGCTGGTCTATGCCGTGCACTTGCCCAGCCCGCGCCATGCGCTCGGGGCGGCGCGATGGCCACAGCCGGGTGAACTGGTTCCGCGGTTGCGTGCGTCGCTGGAGGAGCGCGGACGCGCGTCGGCCTACGTCTCCTCGGTGGTCGCGCGGCGCGACCGGCACTTCCTCGTGGCCGGCGATTTCAACCTGCCCTTTGGCAGCGCCATTCTGCGCCGAGACTGGAGCGACCTCACCAACGCCTTCGCCGCCGTCGGGGTGGGCTTTGGCCACACCATGCAGGCGGGGATCTTCCCGGTGCGCATTGACCACGTACTGGTGCCGCCCACGCTGCGCCCCGTTGCCGCCACCGTCCTGTCTGGGTACCCCAGCGAGCATCAGCCCGTGGTGGTCGACCTCGCCTGGCCGGACTGACCGCCGGTGGCGCTCGGGCGCTCGGCTCAGCGCAGCGCGCTCAGGACCACCGTTTCAAGGAGGCCCAGGCCGAAGTACGCCACGAGCACGCTGATGTCGATCATGCCGATCGTGGGGATCACATTGCGCAACGGAGCCAGGAACCACTCCGTCAGGACGAAACTCCAGCGCCACCACTTCGAGTAGGGGCCGCCGCCCACCCAACTGGCGATCACGCGGGCGAAGAGCGCAAGGCGCAGCACGCTGAACGTCCACTTCACCAGCAGCAGGAGCATGCCGCCGCCGCTCTGGCTGGCGTAGGCCATGAGCAGGAACTGGTCGCGCAGGAACTGCAGGCCGGAGAGCAGGAGCAGGCCCCCCAGAATGACCGCCGCAAGCGCCCACCACGGGGCGGCGTATGGGGTGCCCCCGGCCCGCAGCAGGCGACGCTCCATGGGCGCGACCAGCACCGGGTCGATCCGCTCACGGACGAACCGCGCGACCGGAGAAAACGGGGAGATGCGCCGCGTCCGCACGCCCCAGCTGGTAATGGCCCCCACCCCCGCAAGGAACCCGGCGGCAAACACCAGCGGCCGCAGCAGCACGAGGACGGTGTTTAGAACTCCGGCGACGGTCTCGATCATGACCGAATTATACCCGGGAGGCGCCTTTCGGGCGTGGAAGGGCGGAAGGAGTGAAGGGTTGCCACCTGACTGGACATCGCTTTTCGGTTCGGAGGCAACCCCTCACTCCTTACGCCGTCGCAGTTCCCCCTACGGCCGCCCCACACTCGAGTACGCGAACCCCAGCCCCCTCACCACCTCTGGCCGGTACACATTCCGCAGGTCCACGAAGACCCGCTGCGCCATCACGCTGCCCAGGCGCTCGAGGTCGAGCCCTCGGAATTCGTTCCACTCGGTCAGCAGCGCGACGGCGTGGGCACCGGACGCCGCCGCATACGGGTCGCTGCACCACGCTACCCCCGGTAACAGCGACTTGCCTTCGTGCATGGCTGCCGGGTCGAACGCCTGCACATGCGCACCGGCGTCCTGCAGCGCCGGCACGATCGACAGGCTCGGCGCATCACGCATGTCGTCGGTGTTGGGCTTGAAGGCCACGCCCAGCACGGCAATCGTCTTCCCCCGGACGCTTCCGCCGCACGCCGCCATGATGCGGCCGGCCATGGCCCCCTTCCGGCGATCGTTGATCTGCACCACCGTTTCCACGAGCCGCACCGGCGAGCCGACATCCTGCGCCGTGCGCGCGAGCGCGAGCGTGTCCTTGGGGAAGCAACTGCCCCCGTATCCCGGCCCGGCGTGCAGAAACTTCTTGCCGATCCGGCCGTCGAGCCCCATGCCGCGGGCCACGTCCTGCACATCGGCGCCCAGCTTCTCGCACAGGTCGGCGATTTCGTTGATGAACGTGATCTTGGTGGCGAGGAACGCATTCGCCGCGTACTTGGTGAGCTCTGCCGTCTCGAGGCTCGTCATCACGATCGGCGTCTCCATGAGAAACAGCGGTCGATAGAGCTCGCGCAGCACCGCGCGGGCACGGTCGGTTTCGCAGCCGATCACGACCCGGTCGGGGCGCATGAAATCGGCAATGGCCGATCCTTCGCGCAGAAACTCGGGGTTCGACGCCACATCGAACGTGGCGTCGGGATTCGTTTCGCGCACGAGCGCCGCCACGCGACGTCCCGTGCCCACCGGCACCGTGCTCTTGGTGACGATGACCGTGTAGCCGGTCAGGGCGCGCGCCACGTCCATGGCGGCCGCTTCCACGAATCGCAGATCCGCGTGGCCATCACCGCGCCGGCTCGGCGTGCCGACCGCGAGAAACACGGCGTCCGCCTCCGCTACGGCCCCCGGGAGATCCGTGGTGAAGCGCAAGCGCCCGCTCCGCATCCCCCGCTCGACGAGGTCATCGAGGCCGGGCTCGTAAATGGGGATCTCACCGCGGCCAAGCTGTTCGATCTTCTCCGGGTTCATGTCCACGCAGGTGACGGTGGAGCCGAACTCGGCGAAGCATGCCCCCGACACCAGGCCTACGTAGCCGGTCCCGATCATGGCAATGTGCATGGCAGTGCCCCCAGAAAGCGAAGTGGATGACCCGCGGCCAATCTATCCGGCGCGACCGCTGGACCAGAGGCGCGCCGTGTCGCGGCGCAGTAACGCTCCTACGCCGAAGGCCCCGATGACCAGCAGCCAGTCGGTGAGGCGAACGGGATGGATGCCCGTGGCGGCCGGAAGCCCCAAAAGCGCCAAGGTCAACGCGGTGGGCCAGGCCAGTGTCGCGATCACGCCTCGGGCAGCTGGCGTCATGCGCGCGCCCGCGACCAGCCAGCCCACTGGGAGGAACAACGCGATGGTCCAGCAGCCCTGCACGAGGCGCGCATCTATGCTGCCGGGGGCCACGACCGATTGCCACAGCGCCCATCCAACCAGCGGGGTCAACGCCCACACGCTCGTCGAAACGCGGTTATGCCGCTGCACCGTCACCGCCAGCTCCCGCGACGAACTCGCCGCGGCGATTCGCACCGGCTCGTCGGGACGCCACGAACCGGTTTCGTGGACCAGCATGAGGGGGGTGAATCCGGCCGCCTCCGCCCGGATCCGACGACGCACTTCGACACGCGAACCATGCTGCGCGAGCATGAATGTTGGCGTGCTGTCGCCAGCGGCATGCAGAAAGACGATGGATCGGCGCGTCAGGGCCGGTTCGAGTCGACGAAGCTGCAGCTCCAGCCGAAGCGTGTCGCCAAGGACCGCGACCTCTCGGACCAACGGACCGTATCCCGGATGCGGGAGGCGCTGGTCGTTGATCGACACCCGCGTGATCTCGCCTCCGAAATACCCGAACGCCGGTGAATAGCTGAATCCGCTGGGGCGGGTGACCGTCTCGGTCGCGGGGGGCCACGGGGCAGCCGGCTGCACCGCCAGGCTCGTACCGGCAAGTACGAGGAGCACCACGGCGCCCCAGCCGTTGGCGAGACGGCGGGCGACTGCGGCGGAGCGCCAGCGTGTGGCGCGCGCCCGCTGCGACAATCCCCACCCCGCGACGGCGCCCAGGCTGTTCGTGACGAGGTCGGCCACGGCCGGTGAACGTGCGCCGACGATGCCACTCCACTGCACGAGCTCGACTGTCAACGACAGGGCGGCCCCCATGAGCAGCGCCGTACGGGCGCGCATCCGCCCCACGGACACGGCGGCGCCGAGGGGCAGGAAGAGCGCCACGTTGGCGACGGCGTCGGCCAGCCAGGAGGGACCGCAGACCAGGCACCACGCGCGCGGCATGCGCGCGGCGGGCACGCCGTTGGCCGGTACCAGCGTGACGAGGGCGATCACACCGACAGCGCCGAGGAACAGCGCCATCGATGCGCGTCGCGTGCGCATGGGGAAACGGAAGATCCGGGCTACCGGAGCACGGCCTTCGCGATCGTCTGCAGCTGCATGTTGCTCGTGCCTTCATAGATGGTGCCGATCTTGGCGTCGCGGTAGAACTTTTCCGCGGGATACTCCCGCGTATAGCCGTACCCGCCAAACAGCTCCACGCACAGGCTCGTCACGCGCTCACACATCTGCGAGGCGTACAGCTTGGCCATGGCGCCCTCGCGCGCAATGTCGCGGCCGGCATCCTTGAGGCGTGCCGCGTTGTACACCATGAGGCGCGCGGCTTCGAGTTCGGTGGCCGCCTGCGCCACCTGGAACTGGATCCCCTGGAACTCCGTGAGCGCCTTGCCGAACTGCTTGCGCTCCTTCAGGTGCCCGATGGCCGCCTGCAGTGCCCCCTGCGCCACCCCGAGCATTTGCGCGCCGATGCCAATACGTCCCTCGTTCAGCGTCTCGATGGCGATCTTGTATCCCGCTCCGACGTCACCGAGCACGTTCGCATCGGACACGAAGACATTTTCGAAGTGGAGGCTCGTGGTGCTGGACGCACGAATACCCAGCTTGTCCTCTTTCTTGCCCACCGAAAAGCCGGGCGTGCCCTTCTCCACGATGAACGCCGTGATCCCCTTGTAGCCCATATCGGGCCGGGTGTTGGCAAACACGACGAACACGCTGGCTTCCCCACCATTGGTGATCCACGCCTTGCTCCCATCGAGCGTCCACCCGCCGTCGGCCCGCGTGGCGCGCGTGGCGAGGCCAAAGGCGTCCGAGCCCGAGCCGGGTTCGGAGAGGGCGTAGGCGCCAATCGTGTCGGCCGTCATGCGCGGGAGGATGCGCGCGCGCTGCTCCTCATTGCCGTACCGGTGCAGCGGATAGTTGACGAGCGTGTTCTGCACGTCCACCTGAATGGCCGCCGACGCGTCCACCTTGCTCAGCTCTTCCACGGCGAGGGTGACCATCATGAGCGACCCGCCGGCGCCGCCGTACTGCTCGGGCAACTCGATGCCCATGAGTCCGAGCTCGAAGAACTTGGCGGTAAGGACGGGATCGAGCTTGCCGGCCTCCTCCATGGCCCGAACGCGCGGCGCGACGTCGGACTGCGCCAACTCGGCCACGGCGGAGCGAAAAAGCTCCTCCTCCTCGGACAGGATGGTCAGCGGGCGATGGGAGGGTTCGGCGGCGGTGGGACTCATGGTGGGTGGCGGAATGGGCTGGGAGGACGCACGAAGCGGACGGGTAATGATCTAAGGTGCGGGTGAGGCGGGAGAAAGGTGACCGCGCCACCGGTGGCTGGAATGGCCGAAATCGGCACGCGAGTTGCCCCGGGAGGCAAGCGAGTGACAGAGATGCCACCTCGGTAACGGTCGCCGGAAACATGCCAAGTAACTTCACCACAAGCGTTTACAGCCGAGTCGGCGATCGGGGGGTGTGCACTTCCGTCTTCGTGCGGCTGGCATCGCTTTTGGGAGTGTTGCAGGGGTGCAACGGTGACACCCTACAGATGCCTGTGGCGGAGCCGATTGCGCCCCCTGCAAGCGTCAGGCAGCTGCAGCTCGCCACCGACACGGTGCAGGCTGGTGCACCCGTGGCCTTCCGCGGCGAGCGACTGGCGTTGGCGCCCGAGGCGTTCCACGTCACGGTAGACGGGACGCCGGTCGCCGTGGACTCCGTCGCCGCCGACCGCGTGTGGATGCGCATGCCTGGCACCTCGGCTTCCTGCGACGCCGCCACGGTGTCCGTCATGATGACGGGACCGGGTTGGGCCTTCCGCGGCGAGGTTGCCGTGTCCCCGGCGCTGCGTGTCGATCTGCCGGTGGGCGGTTCGCTGATCGCCCCGATGGCAGGTCATGCGCTCTGTCTGGATGTCGACGGCGCGGCGGCCGACTCGGCCCGCTTTGTGTTTACGGTCATGAACCCGGTTGCCGATGCCGCACACGTGGCCGGCTTCACGCTTTCCGGCATCGGACGAGGGGCGCTGGCCCACCGAAAGGGGACGGTCCTCGCGGACGGCTCGGTGCAGCGCCTCCCCGCAGCGACCGCAGGCCACGCGGTCCCGGCAGCCAGCTTGGCGCCTGCCTTTATGGGGCGCGCGGCGGACACGGAGCAGGAGGCCATGGTTCGCCATCTGGCGCGGCTCGACGCACGGGCCCTCCCCACGGCAATGGCCACCGCGCCTGCTCACGCCGCGGCCGCCGGTACGTCTCCAGCCAAGGGAGCGTCGGGTACCGCGCTCCGCTGGCAGGTGGGCGAGATGGTGAATCAACGGGTAGCAACCGGAAGCTGCGCTGCGGCCCAGCCGGTGCAGGCCCGCGTGGTGTACGCCGGCCCCACGGCCGTGCTGCTGGAAGATGTCTCGGCCCAGCATGCCGGTCGTATGGACGAGTGGTTCGCGCGCATCGGCGACGAGTACGAGCGCGTGATGTTGCCGCTCGTGCAGCAGCAGCTGGGCAATCCGCTGGCGCGCAACGCCGCTCTCGATGGTGATGGCCGCGTGACGCTGCTCTTCACCCCGGTGGTGAACACGGGCATGCCGGGCACGGCGGCGTTCGTGAATGCGTGCAACCTGTACCCGCGCAGCATCATGAGCGGAAGCAGTGCCGACGAAGTGATGTACATCCGGGTACCCGGCAACGGCGAGTCTCCGGCGGATTGGATGCGCGCGCTCCGCTCGACGCTGGTGCACGAAACGAAGCATCTGGCCAGCTTCGCGGAGCGCCTCTCCCGCGGCCGGCACTTTGAAGAGCCGTGGCTGGAAGAGGCCACGGCGCGTCTGGCGGAGGAGCTGTACTCACGCACTTTCCGCGGGGGGGGCCAGTGGCTGGGGCGGACGACCTTCGCGTCGAGCGTGCACTGCGAACTCGTCTGGTGTGACGATCGCCCGCTCATGATGTACACGCATTTCGCGGCACTGCACCAGTTCCTGCGGAATCCGGCCGCTCTGTCGCCGCTGGGTCCCGTTTCCCCTGCCGACGCCACCCCGTACGCCAGCGCCTGGTCTCTGGTGCGTTCGGTGCTGGACGCCACGCGCGGCGACGAAGCTCGTCAGATGCGCGCACTGGTACGTGGCGATGCCGGTGTGGGGATCGCCGCGCTCACCAGTGTGTCCGGGAAATCGCCCGCCGACATGCTCGATCAGTGGATGGCCGATCAGGTCGACGCCGATACGCGCCGCACTGCGGGTGTCCTCCGCAGCTGGGACAGCGGGAGCGTCTGGGAAGGGCTGGCCGCCATGTTCCCCGGGGTGTTTCGCGGTGCGCCGCTGCGCGCGACGCTTCTCGAAGCGGGCATTTGGGAACACACCGGTACGGTGCGGGGCTACACCGCCGCGTTCGCCGTCCTGCACGGTATCGGCTCGGGAACGCAGCGCGTGATGCTGCAGTCCGATGCTCGCGGCACCGCCCGCGTGCGTGTGACACGCGTCGACTAGCCTCGCCATCAGGCCAAAGATGGTCCGCCAGGGTCAGGGCGCGGGGGGGGGTGGGCTTGTATGCTTCGAACAGGTTCATTCGTCTGACTGGGTACCCCGTCCCACATGTGGCGGGGCCGAGACACTCTGCCTGTACCGCCCGAAACGAAACGATTATCCATGCGCGCTCTGCTGATCGGCAGCGAATCGTTGGTCATTCAATGCGGCGAGGTCCTGCGGGCCCGACATTGGCACGTGTCGGGCGTCGTCAGCGACGCCGCCGCTGTCCGCGCGTGGGCGGGAGAGGCCGGTATCCCCGTCTTTGGGGTTGCCGACCTTGATGCCGCCGCCGATACGCTCGCTTTTGACTGGCTGCTCTCCATCACGCACCTGAGGCCGATCCCCGATCACGTTCTGGCGCGGGCGGCCCGCGGCGCCGTGAACTTTCACGACGGCCCGCTGCCGCGATACGGCGGCCTCCAGGCGGCGGCGTGGGCGCTGCATGCGGGCGAGCGCACGCACGGTGTGGTTTGGCACCGGATGACCACGGTGCTCGACGGCGGCGCGGTGCTGGTACGACGCAACTTCCCCATCGAGGAGACCGATACGGCCCTCACGCTCAACGCGCGCTGCTGGGCGGCGGCGCTGGACGGGTTCTCGGAGCTCGTCTCGCGGCTTGAGCAAGGAGACGTCGTCGGATCTCCCGCGGAGGCCCCCGATCCCGCGACCCATCATGGTCGCGCCGATCGGCCGCGCGATCTTGGCCGCCTGCTGCCGGGGCAAACGGCCGGTGACTGGGAGCGTGCCTTGCGGGCGGCGGATACGGGACCGTATCCGAACCCGTTCGTCCTGCCGTGGGTCTGGTTGGGAACGCCGGTCGTGGTAGGGGCGGTGCAGCCGGTCCCGCACGATGGGGCCGGTGAGCCCGGGCAGCTTCTCGCCGTGAGCAGTGCATCACTGGTGCTGCGCGTTGCCGACCAGGCCGTGATGCTGTCGGACTTGCGTCATCTCGACGGCCGCGCGTGTCGCGCGGATGCGCTGTGCGCTGAGGCGGGGCTCGCTGCAGGCGATATGCTGCCGCCGTTTCCGGCGCTGCCCGCCACCGCGGCCGTACTGGCGCAAAGCGCGAAGCACGAGGCGAACTGGGTACGGACTTGGGAAGCGTATCAGCCTCTGGTGCTCTCCAGCGGACATGGCAACCAGCAGGCGACGACCACCGCTGTGCTGGGGCTTCCGGCCGCTGACGATGCGCTCGCGGCCGTGGTCATGCTGCTGTTTGCGCGCGGAGCGATGTCGGGGAGCGGACTCGGATACACGTGCACGGCCCTGGCGCACAATGCGCGCGGTGGTGTGGGCCTGCTCGCGCCAGTGGTGCCACTCGAGGTTGCCGTCGATGAGACGCTGACGGTCGCCGAGGCACTCAGCACCCTCGTGGCATGCTGCACACGCGCGGAGCAGGACGGTCCGCATCAACGGTCCATCTTTCTGCGCTACCCCGCACTGGGTGGCACGGAGCGATCGTGCGACGTGGTGGTGCAACGCCTCACGGACGGCGAGTGGCCGGCTCCCCCGGTAGGCGCCAGCCTCGTGGTGCAGGTGACCGCCGATGGCTCGGCGGTGCGCTGGGCATCGCCGAACGGCACGTGGTCCGTGGACGATCTCCTGACGTGGCACGACCGGCTGATGGCACTGGTCGGGCAGCGGCGCGGTGACCCCACGACACGGGTCGCTGATCTGTCCATCCTTTCGGAGCGTGAGCGCCAGCTGATCGAGGGCTGGGGATGCGGTCCGACCGACGACGCGGCGCCTCGCACGATCGCCGACGCAGTGCGCCGGCAAGCACTCGAGACGCCGGATCGTGTCGCGCTTCACTTCGGTGATCAGTCTCTCACCTTTGCCGCCTTGCAGGAGCGCGCCGATATCGTGGCGTGCCACCTGCAGGCGCGTGGTGTGCACCCGGACGAGCGCGTCGCGGTGATGGCCGAACGGTCGATGGATCTGGTGGTGGCGCTACTCGGTGTCCTGCGAGCCGGTGCGGCCTACGTCCCGATCGATCCGCGCTATCCCGCCGAGCGCCGTCGGCTCATGCTGGAGGATTGTGGCGCGCGTATTCTGCTGACGCAGGCGGGGCTGGCGCTGCCTGGCGAGCTGCCGTCGCTCACGCGCCTCGACATGGAGGGCCTCACCCCGTTGCCGGGCGCCGTCCTTCGCGACGACGTGCGTCCCGAGCACCTCGCCTACGTGATTTACACATCGGGATCCACCGGTCGCCCCAAGGGCGTCATGGTTGAGCACCGGCAGGTGAGCAACTTCTTCGCCGGCATGGATCGCGCGCTGGGCACCACTCCGGGCGTGTGGCTCGCGGTGACCAGTGTGTCCTTCGACATCTCGGTTCTCGAGTTGTTCTGGACGCTGTCGCGAGGCTTCACCGTGGTTGTCGCTCCCGATCGACCCGGTGCGGTGGAGGCAGCGCCCATGACGGCCAACGGCCTCGGATTCTCCCTGTTCTACTTCTCCGCCGACGAACAGGGTGAGGGGCGCGAGAAGTATCGCCTGCTCATGGAGGGCGCGCGCTTCGCCGATGCCCACGGATTTGAAGCCGTGTGGACGCCGGAACGCCATTTCCACGCGTTCGGCGGGTTGTATCCCAATCCCGTGGTGACCAGTGCGGCCATTGCCGCCATTACCACCAACGTGGGGATTCGTGCGGGCAGCTGCGTGCTGCCCTTGCATCACCCCGCCCGGGTTGCCGAAGACTGGGCGGTGGTGGACAACCTGTCAGCTGGGCGCGTGGGCGTGTCGATCGCGGCTGGTTGGCAGCCCAACGACTTCGTGTTCCGCCCGGAGGCGTACGCCGACGCGAAGCAGAACATGTTCCGCGAGATCGAGTTGGTCCAACAGCTGTGGCGCGGCGAGGCGGTCACCTTCCCCGGACCCCATGGCCCGGTGGAAGTCCGTACCCTGCCTCGCCCCGTGCAGCCGCGCCTTCCGGTATGGGTCACGACCGCCGGAAATCCCGAGACCTTTGCGCAGGCGGGTCGCGTTGGCGCCAATCTGCTCACGCATCTGCTCGGCCAGTCACTGGAGGAACTGACCCCCAAGATCGCCGCCTATCGCGAGGCGTGGCGGGCGGCGGGCCATGCCGGGGTTGGGCGTGTCACCCTGATGGTGCACACCTTCATCGGCGCCGACGACGAGCAGGTGCGCGATACGGTGCGCGAGTCGATGATCGCCTACCTGCGGACGTCGGTCAGTCTCATCAAGCAGTACGCGGGCGTATTCCCTACGCTGCGCCAACGGCCCGGATCGGACGGCAGCGACGTGGATTTCTCGGCGCTGAACGAGGCGGAGATGAACGCGCTGCTCGAGTTCTCGTTCGAGCGGTACTTCACCACCAGCGCGCTGTTCGGCACCGTCGAGAGCGCCATGGCCATGGTGGGGCGCATGCGGAGCTGCGACGTGGACGAAATCGCCTGCCTCGTGGACTTCGGCCTGCCCACCGACGTGGTCCTCAACCACCTCCCGCAGCTGGCGGAGTTGAAGTCACAGGCGATCCGGCGATTCCCCGGCAGCGCGCGCACCGTGGCGCCGGAGAGCGATCTGGCGACCCTCATTGCTCGGCACGGTGTGACCCACTTCCAGTGCACGCCTTCCATGGCCCGTCTGATGCTCGAAACGCCGGGGCATCGGGAGGCCTTGGGACAGCTGCAGGTGCTCTGCGTAGGTGGCGAGGCGTTGTCCGCGGCATTGGCGAGAGACTTGATGGCCGCAGGCCCGCGTGCCCTGTTCAACATGTACGGTCCCACCGAAACCACCGTCTGGTCCTCCGTGGGGCGCGTCGACGGCCGTGCCGGCGCCGTGGCGCTCGGCCATGCCATCGCGAATACGCAGCTGCGCATCGTCGATCCGCGATCGGGGCGCCTGCTCCCGCAGGGCATGGCTGGGGAACTGTGGATCGGCGGAGAGGGGGTGACGCGCGGCTACCTGGATCGGCCGACCCTCACCGCCGAACGATTCGTCACCGACGCGGAAGGCACGCGTTGGTACCGTACAGGTGATCTGGTGGAGTGGCGCGACGGAGAGTTGCACTTCCTTGGACGCCTCGATCACCAGGTGAAGATTCGCGGGTATCGGATCGAACTCGGTGAAATCGAGGCCCGACTGGCCGATGACGCGGCGGTGCAGGAAGTGGTGGTCATTGCCGACCAGGTGGCCGACGGTGATCCACGACTGGTGGCATATCTGACGCGCCGCGAGCTGATCCCGATCGATACGGCCGCGTTGCGGCGGCGGCTGCTGCAGGTGCTCCCCGACTTCATGGTGCCCACGCGCTTCGTGGTGCTGCGCGATATGCCGCGCACTCCGAATCTCAAGATCGATCGCGCGGCTCTGGCGAGTGCGCCGCGGGCCGATGAGGGGGTGACGGCGGACCGCGTGGCACCTCCTGTGTCCAGCATGCCCGCCGCGCGGAGCATTCCGACTCGTGCGCCCTCGGTTGCCGTAGCGGCCGAGACCGTGCGACAGCTCGAGCAGGCCATCGCCGGCATCTGGCAGGACGTGCTGCGATTGCCGGTCACGGGGATGCACGACAACTTCTTCGATCTCGGCGGACACTCCCTGCTGGTGGTACAGGTACACCAGCGGTTGCAGGCCCATCTGGGGCAATCGTTCCCGGTCACGGACCTGTTCCGGTTTGCCACCATCAGCACCATCGCGGCGCACCTCGCGCCGCAGGCCGCGAAAACGCCGTCGCGAGTTCCGGAGCTGGCGGTCCCCGATTCTCTTGAGGACGTCGGCGACGGTGCGGCAGACGCCAGCGCACACTCGGCCGAAGGCCGTGCAGCGCGTCGTCTGGCGCTCGCCCAGAATCGCCTCGGCCGTCGCAGCCGATGATTTCTTCACAGATGCCGGGCGTCAGCGCCCACTCTCGATGACCGATTTGACGGACGCCACGTGGCAGGGCACTGAAATTGCCATCGTGGGTGCGGCGGGGAGGTTTCCCGGTGCACGCACGCTCGATGAGTTCTGGACGCTGCTCAATGAGGGGCGCGAGGCCATTCGGCTGCTCAGCGACGAGGAGCTGGACGCGGCTGGTGTACCGGCGTCGGTACGCGCCGCACCGAACTTCGTGCCGCGCGGCGCCGTGCTCGATGACATCGGGTGGTGGGACGCGCGCTTCTGGGGATTCAGCCCGAAGGACGCGGCAATCATGGATCCCCAGCATCGGCTGTTTCTCGAGTGCGCGTACGAGGCGCTGGAGAACGCCGGGATCGCGCCCGACCAGGCGCCGGGGCGCGTTGGCGTTTTCGCCGGTGTGGGCATGGGGAGCTGGTTCCAGCAGGTCCTGCTGCGCAACCGGGCGTTGTGCGACGATGTCGGGATGTTCCTGCTCCGCCACACGGGGAATGACAAGGACTTCCTGTCGACGCGGGTGTCCTACGAGCTCGACCTGCGTGGGCCGAGTGTGAACGTGCAGACCGCCTGCTCGACGTCGCTCGTCGCGATGCACATGGCCGCGCAGGCGCTGCTCGCGGGAGAGACGGACGTTGCGCTAGCCGGTGGCGTGACCATCGAGTTGCCGAACACGGCAGGGTACGTGTTCAAGGAGAACGAGATTCTCTCGCCGGACGGGCATTGCCGTCCGTTCGATGCCGACTCGGCGGGCACGGTGTTCGGCAGCGGTGCCGGCGTGGTGGTCCTGCGGCGTCTGCAGGACGCGCTGGACGACGGCGACCATATTCTCGGCGTCATCCGCGGATCGGCCATCAACAACGATGGGGCGGGGAAGATCGGATATCTGGCGCCCAGTGTGGACGGACAGGCCGATGCAATTGCCGAGGCGATCGCCGTTGCCGGCGTCCCCGCGGACACGATCGACTACGTCGAGGCACACGGTACGGGCACACGGGTCGGAGACCCGATCGAGGTGGAAGCGCTCACGCAGGCGTTCCGTCGCAGCACGGACGCCACGGCGTTCTGTGGCCTCGGGTCCGTCAAGTCGAACATTGGTCATCTCGACACGGCGGCTGGCGTTGCTGGCGTGCTCAAGGTGCTGCTGTCCATGCAGCACGGGACGCTGCCGCCCACCCTGCATTTCCGTACCCCCAATCCGCTCATCGATTTCGCGCGGACGCCCTTCCGCGTGGTCGCCGACCGCACCACCTGGGTTCGTCGGGGACATCCCCGGCGGGCCGGGATCAGCAGTCTCGGCGTGGGGGGAACGAACGCCCACGTGCTGCTCGAGGAGCCACCGGCCCGCGCAGCGCGTGTCGTGACGCCGCACTGGCAGCTGCTGCCCTTGTCGGCCCGCAGTGCCAGCGCCTGCGACACCATGGCGATCAATCTGGCCGACCATCTGCGTGAGCACCCCGACGTGGCGTTGGCCGACGTGGCGCATACGCTGCAGATCGGCCGCATGGCGCATCCGCATCGCGCGTTCGTGGTGGCGCGCGATACGGCCAGTGCTGCCGTCCATCTGGAAGATGCCGAGAGCAGCTGGCGTGGGCGTGGCGTGGCGAGCGGACGACGGCGCGCGCTGGTCTTCCAGTTTGCCGGGGGTGGAGCTCAGCATCCGGATATGGCGCGCGCGCTCTGTCGCGATGATGCCGTGTTTCGCGAGGTCTTCGACGAGGCCCTGCACAGCCTCGATCGCAGTGTCGCCGACGAGCTTCGCCGTGTGCTGCTGGCGCCGTTGGCACCGAGTGATGCTGGCGACACGCTCGAGCGCCCCTCGGTGGGCTTGCCGGCACTGCTCATCACCCAGATTGCGATGGCCCGCCGGCTCATGCAGTGGGGCGTGACGCCAACCGCCATGATCGGCCACAGCATGGGCGAGTATGCGGCGGCGCATCTGGCCGGGGTGTTCTCGCTGCACGATGTGGTGCGGCTGGTGGCGCTGCGCGGTCGCTTGTTCGAGCAGGTGCAGCCGGGCGGGATGCTGTCAGTCCCGGTGGCCGCAGCCCGGCTGGCGCCGCTGTTGCCTGAAGGAGTGTCGATCGCTGCCGTGAACGCCCCCGAGTTGTGCGTCGCCTCCGGGCCGATGAGCGGGCTGGCACAGCTCGAGCAGCGCTTGAGCGAAGCCGAACTCGAGTATCGCCGGGTGCGCATTGCGGTGGCAGCGCATTCCATGCTGCTCGATCCGATTCTCGACGAATTCGAACAGTTCCTGCGCACTTTGAGCTTCGGGGCACCGGAGATTCGCTTCGTGTCCAACCGCAGCGGTGACTGGATGAGCACCGCCGACGCCACGTCGCCGCGCTATTGGGTACGTCATCTGCGGGAGACGGTGAATTACACCGCTGGGCTGGACGTCATCCTGCGTGATCCCGAGGCCATCGTGCTGGAGGTGGGTCCGGGACGATCCATGACCCAACTGGTGCAGCAGCATCCGGGACGTGGCGCGGGGCATCTCGTGCTGAGCACGCAGCCGGGGACGAGCGACCGGCAGGCATCGGAACCGCTGCCAGCGTTGCTCAGTGCCGCGGGCACCCTGTGGTGCCACGGTGTGGAGGTGCGCTGGCCACTGCAGGTTGGTGAGGAGCCGGGGTGCCGCGTGCCGTTGCCAACGTATCCGTGGGAACGACAGCGGTACTGGGTGGAAGCCGATCCCGAGCAGCGCGAGGCCGCGCCACTGGCGACTGCGTCGCCGGCCGGTGGTGACGTTGGTGTATCGACGGGGGACCGCACCGCCGACACGCGACAGTGGTTTCACGAGGCGACATGGGAACGGATCCCGTTCGAGCAGGCCGTGCCCGTGAAACGTCTGTGGGTGCTCGGTGATGTGCTGCCTCCGGCGCTCGAGGCGGCGGTGGCCCACGTTGCCTCCGGTGGGACGCCAGTGCTGCGCGTGCGTCATGGTGACGCCGCGCCGCTCGCCGACCTCACTGGTACGGCCACCGTGTCGCTGCCGAGTACCAGCGCCGACGCATGGGAGACGCTGCTGGCCGAGGCGCTGCGCCAGCAGGCCGCGCCGTCGCATCTGCTGCATGCGTGGGCGAGCGCGCCCGGTGTGCTGGACATGGAAGCGGCGGCGTTCGACACCCTGGCGGCATTGGGACAGGCCATGTCACGCGTCGAGTGCGGCCCGCTCGAACTGCGGGTCGTCACCCGTGGAGCGGTGGCGGTGACCGGGGGCGATATCGACGATCCCGCGGCGGCACTCTCGATGGGGCCAGCACTCGGCTTGCCGGCGGAAGTCGAAGGATTGCGGGCGCAGGTGATTGATCTCGACGCCGCGACGGCGCTCAACTGCTCGCCGGTGCTGGTGGAGGCGCTCGCGGGCGACGTGTCCGCGAGTTCGTCGGCCGCCGTGGTGGCGTATCGGTATGGTCGCCGGTGGGCCAGAGGCTTCCGGTCGGTGCGGGCGACGGGCGAGGCGGCCCCGATCATTGCCCGTGACGGAGGCTGCTATGTCATTACCGGCGGCTTGGGAGGCATTGGCCTCACCCTCGCCAGGACGCTCGCCGCAGGAGCGCGTGTGCGCGTGTCCCTCTGGTCGCGTCGGGGGCTTACGGACGACAGCCCGGCAACCCGCCAGGCGATCCAGGGGCTGGAGGCGTTGGGCGCGTCGGTCGAGGTGCGTCAGGTAGACTGCGCCGACCCGGCGCAGGTACGTGACGCCATGCAGGCGTTGATCACGACGTGGGGCGCCGTTCACGGCGTGATCCATGCGGCCGGTGTGCTTGCCGACGGACTGCTGGCACTCAAGAGCGACGCCGACATGAAGGCGATCATGGCGCCGAAGGTGCGCGCCGTGCAGCCGCTCGCCGAGGCGTTTGCGGCGCAGCCCGAGACCACGCCGCGCGACTTCTTCCTTTGCTGCAGCTCCGTGAGCGCCATGGCCGGACTCCCCGGTCAGGTGGACTACGCTGCCGCCAACGCGTATCTCGATGCGTGGTGCGCCCGCGAGGCCGCGCATGTCACGTGGCCGGTGATCTCCCTTGCCTGGAGCGCCTGGCGCGATACTGGCATGGTGGCGCGCTCGCGCGGCGCCGGACCTGTGTCCGTGTCTCATCCGCTTCTTGGCCGCACGCTGCGCTCCGGCGCCGACGCGCTCTTCGCCGTGGAACTCGATCCGGCGCAGCACTGGATCATGGCCGAGCATCGCCTCGCGAACGGCACATCCCTGATCCCCGGAACGGGATACCTGGAGATCGCCCGCGCTGCACTCGCCTCCTGGAGTGCCGGTCGCGTGCTCGAGCTTCGTGATGTCGCCTTCTTTGCCCCGTTCGTGTTGCCGGATGACGCGCCGCGTGAGTTGCGGGTGGCGATCGACGCCCGCGACGATCGGGCGCAGTTCGTGATCGCCGGCCGCGTGGAGCCGGGCGAGGACGGCGGTCAGTGGGAGGAGCACGTCATGGGGAGTGCGCGGTGCCTCCCGTCAGAGGACCGGGCGCCGTTCGATGCCGAGGCGTTGCGCCGGAACGGTGCGCTGCAACCGCGCCCGGTGGCCTATGATCCGCACCTTCGGTTCGGCCCCCGGTGGCACAATGTGCAGTCGCTGTCCGTGGGCCACGGGCAGGCGCTCCTCGAGCTCGCATTGCCAGCCCCGTACACGGCGGACTTGCGCGACTATCTGCTGCATCCGGCGCTGATGGACATGGCCACGGCCGGGGCGCAGTGCCTTATCGACGGCTTCGATGCCGCGCGTGATTTCTTCGTGCCGTTGTCCTATGGCGCGATCCGCTGCCACGGTCCGCTTTCCGCGCGCCTGTGGAGCCATATCACGCTCCGCACCGACGCCAGCGCCGATCCGGATCTGGCCTCGTTCGACGTGCTGGTGGCCGATGCCGACGGTCGTGTGCTGGTGGAGATCAGCGACTTCCTCATGACGCGAGTGCGCGATCAGGCGCAGCTCATGGCGCCCGACTCCACGCGCCGCCGACGTCGGCGCAGTACGCTTGATCTCGACCGCGAGGTCGCGGCAGCGCCCGAGGCGGACGAGCCGTCCTGGTACGCAGAGGCCATCGCGCCGCGAGAGGGAGGCGAGGCCTTCCTGCGTGGCGTTTCGCTGGGGGCAGTGCATCCGCACCTGTTGGTCTCCCCCTTCCCGCTCGAGGGGCTGCTGCATCGGCTGCGCGAGGCCCCCGCGCGTCGAGCGCCGCGTGAGGCGACGCCGGTGTCGGCGCCGCAGGTGCCCGTGGAGCGTATCGAAGCAACGCTGGCGGAGCATCCGGCTGTGGCGCAGCAGGCCGTCGTGTCGCGCGTCGATCGCACAGGCAGCGTGCGGCTCGTCGCGTACGTGCAGCTGTCGGCAGGGGCCCGTGCGACCGTTTCCGAGTTGCGCCGTGCGCTCAAGAAATCGTTGCCGCCACACCTGGTGCCGTCGATGTTCCTGCTGCTCGACACCATGCCCTCGAGTGGTGACGGGACGGTTCGGCGCGAGGCACTCCCCGATCCGTTCGGTGCCGACGACGAGGTCGTGCCGCCGCGGACCGATATGGAGCAGGCCATTGCCGCCGTCTGGCGCGATGTGCTTGGCGTCGAGCAGATCAGTGTTTACGACAACTTCTTCGACATCGGCGGACACTCGCTGCTTGCCGTGCGCGCCATCACGCGCCTCGAGCGCGCGGTGGGGGTCCGGCTGAATCAGGCCAACATGGTGCTGCAGACGCTCGAACAGCTCGCGGCGGAATGTGCCCGTCGCGCCGAGGGGGTGCCCGCATGAACGCGCTCTTCTTCGGTTCCTCCGATGCCCCGTTGTACGGCGTGTACCATCCCCCCAAGGCGCGCTCCGGCCGCCGCACGGGCGTTGTGTTGTGCGCGCCGTTCGGGCAGGAGTACATGCGGTCGCACCGCGCGTTCCGTCAGCTGGCGCTGATGCTGGCCAAGGCCGGGTATCACGTCTTCCGCTTCGACTACCGGGGCACGGGGGATTCGTGGGGCGAGGGCGATGCCTTCACGCTGCGCGGAGCGGTTGACGATACCCTGCTGGCCATGGAAGAATTGCGGGACACCGCGGATGTCTCGGAGATCGCGCTCGTGGGGCTTCGACTGGGGGCCACGGTGGCCGCGCTCGCGGCGCAGGAGGCCGAAGACCTGTCGCACCTCATTCTGTGGGATCCCATCGTCGACGGGCCATCGTACGCCGATGCCTTGGCGGGATCGGTGCACGATGGCACCGCCGGTGGCGCAGCGCAGACGCTGACTCGCAGCACCCCGGCGGGTATCGTGCATGCCATGGGATTTCCTGTGGGGGCGGCCCTCCGTGACGAGTTGCAGTCCCTGCGGACACCGGGGCCGCTTCGCCATGGCGGGCAGACGCTGGTGGTCCTTCCCGACGAGGGCGACACGGCCGCTGACGCCCTGGGACTGGAGTCTGGCAACGGCACGGCGTCGACCGAACGCGCTGTGGTGCCCGTTTCCGGGCGGTGGGACGAAGTGGATAATTGGGGGTCGGCGATGATTCCCCAGAACGCGATCCGGTTCCTTGTGGACTGGATCCAGAACCGGGCACGATGACGATGGTCGAGCAGGTAGTGCGGTTTGGCACGGCGGCAGCATTGAACGGCATCCTGACCGAACCGGGTGACGGTCGGGAGGTGCCGGTCGCCGCGCCGGTGATCCTTCTCAACTCCGGTATTCTGCACAAGGTGGGAGCGTGCCGGCTCTACGTGACGCTGGCGCGTCAGCTGGCGGCCGCGGGCGTACCGACCTTGCGCTTTGACCTGAGCGGCCTGGGCGACAGCGATGTGCGTCGTGATGCGCTCGGCTTCGAGGAGAGCGCGGTGGCGGAAACGCGCGAAGCCATGGATCACCTGACCACGGTACGCGGGTGGGACACCTTTCAGCTTGCTGGTCTCTGCTCGGGGGCTGACGTGGCACACATGACGGCGGTGGTCGATGCACGCGTGGTGGCGATGGCCTCCATCGACGCGCGCACGCATCTCACGCCGGGCTTCTGGTGGCACAACTACGCGCCCAAGCTGTTGGCGCCCGGGACGTGGCCCGAACTCATCCGCCGACGCCTGGCGCGGCGGGCCGCGGCGGTGGCGAGTGAGGCGCTGCCGGATGAAGAGGCCTTCGAGCTGCCCACCTACGTGCGGGAGATCCCGCCGCGCGATGCGTTGGCCGCCGATCTCCGCGTCCTCGCCAAGCGGCAGGTGCAGCTGCTGTACGTGTTCACCGACGGGCTGGGCTTCTACAATCACGAGGGCCAGCACCGGCGCGCGTTCCGGGATGTGCCCTTCGGCAGCTGCCTGCGGGAATGTCACCTGCGCGGGGCCGACCACATCCTCACCGATCCATCGCACCAGCGCCGGGCGATCGATCTGCATCTCGAATGGGCGCGGCGCACGCCGCTCAAGGCAGCGGTGCCGGCGTTGGAGCAGGTGAACGTCTGACGTCGGCCGGTGCGCGCGCTGTTAGCGGCCGAGCAGGATGCGCCGCACGGCGAACGCCGGTTCCTCGCCAAGCGTGAAGCGCGGTACGGCGTACCGCCGCTCGGTATGACTTCCGGGAAGCAGCGCGCCGCCGAGCGTGGTGATGGCGCCCGCCACGTCGCAGTCGTCGAGGATGCGCATTTCGCGCGGCCCGAAGTCCGCCTGTGTGCCGTTCGGATAGCAGAACACCCGCGACGGCTGGACGAACGCGGCGCGCACCCGGCTGATGGATTCCCCGATCTGCCAGCGCGCTTCGGTATCGCTGCAGGTGGCGAGAACTGGATGTGTCATCGTGTGTGCGCCGAACTGCACCAATGGCGACTCGGCCGCGCGCAGCGCGTCGAACGAGGCGAGCGTGAACTCGTCGGGCGGTGCCGCGGGCAACTCGATGTCGAGGGCCAGCGCGAGTCGCTGGACGGCATGCATCCGCTGGTCGTGGCTGATCGCCTTCAGCCCTTCGCGGAGCCGGTTGAGTGCCTCCGTCCCTTCCGCTGACGACAGCGGATGCACATGGAATGTGATCCCCGAGATCTCAAGGGTTACGCTGCGACGGGCCCGCGACGTGAGATACCAGAGCTTGTCCCACCAGAACCAGTCGTTTTGCTCCACGAGTCCCGGGCACACGAAGCCCGTCACCGGGGCATCGAACTCCCGAAAAATCGGCAGGCAAATGGAGGTGAAGTCCCAGTAGCAGTCGTCGACGGAAAAGGCGACGAAGGGACGGCTGCGGCGAGCCGGTGATTGCCCGATGGCGACGCGGACGGCCTCGTCCACGGAGACGATGTCGATGTCCACGCGTCGCACGGCATCGAGAATCGCGCGCAGTTCCTCGACGCGGTGTCCGGCTTCCTGCCCGGGGAAGCAGTCGAAGCGGTGCAGGAAGAAAATGGCGCCGCGAGCGCCCGCGACCGAGGCGATCGCTCGGCCTGCCAGCGATGAGGCGAACACTCCCTCAGCAAGAAAACGGACCAGCGGTAGCAGCATGGTGAGGGACGTTACCTGGAAACCCGCGCACGTCCAGCGGTGCGCGCCATGGCCCGCGTCGCGCGTGACGCGTTATGCAAGGACGTCCACCGCGAGTTCGGCCTTGCCGAACGGTGCCGAGACCTGAACACCCTGCACTGCGTCGCGCACACCGGCCAGCATCTCTCGGGCTATGGCGATCCCCTCCGCGACTGCATGCTCCTTGCTCACGGCACTCGCGCGGCGCATGCGATCGAGCACGGCGTCGGGCACGGTGACCCCCGGCACCTCGTTGGCCAGGAACTCGGCGTTGCGCGCGCTCACGAGGGGCCAGATGCCGGCGATCACCGGAATGCGCAGCCCCTCGACGCGGCGCAGGAACGCCTCGAGCTGCGCGGGATCGAACACCGGTTGGGTAATCGCATACTCCGCACCGGCTTCCACTTTCCAGTGGAAACGGCGCAGCTCGTGCTCCGGATCGATGGCGGCGGGATTGACCCCAACGCCGATCACGAAGCGGGTGGGTTCGCCAATGGGATTGCGTCCCGGGTCGAGGCCGCGGTTCAACTGGCTCACCAGGTTGGTGAGGCCGATGGCGTCGATGTCGAAGACCGCCGTCGCGTCGGGATACGGTCCCATCTTTGGTGGGTCGCCGGTGACGAGCAACAGGTTCCGCAGGCCGAGGGCCGAGGCCCCCAGCAGGTCGCTGAGCATACCTAGGAGGTTGCGGTCTCGACAGGCATAGTGGGTGACGGCCTCGATCCCGTGCCGTTCGATGATGAGACTGGTGGCAATGGCGCCCATGCGGCTCTGGGCGCGCGGACCATCCGGAACGTTGATGGCGTCAACGCCCGCGCGGGCCAGTGCCTGTGCGTCCAATTCCAGCTTGGCGGTATCCACCCCGCGCGGCGGAACAATCTCCACACTGGTGACAAAGGTCCCCGCCGCCAGCTTGCCCCCCAGGCGCGAGCGTTCCGCGAGCGGCGCCGGCGAACGGCCGACCACCCCGGCCGTCGAACCGGTGTCGTGGGCCGGGGAGCCGACGGTCACTCGGGACCGCGGCGCCAGAGGGCGCACGCCCTCGACCATGGCCTTGATGTGCTCGGGGGTGGTGCCGCAGCAGCCGCCGACAATCTTCGCGCCCGCCTGAATGAGATGACGCGCATAGGTCGCCATGTA
Source organism: Gemmatimonas sp. (assembly GCF_027531815.1). NCBI lineage: Bacteria > Pseudomonadati > Gemmatimonadota > Gemmatimonadia > Gemmatimonadales > Gemmatimonadaceae > Gemmatimonas > Gemmatimonas sp. The sequence goes on from NZ_JAPZSK010000004.1 coordinate 431,166, forward strand.
CTCCGGGCTGGCCATGTACATGCTGCGCCCCCCCACCTCACGCGGCATGCCGGCATTCGGCTGCGCGCTCAACTTCCTGCTCGTGACGGTGGCCATGCGTTCGATGGCCTCGAGGATCGTCTGCGGGCCAACCGAGCAGTTCAGCCCGATGACATCCACGCCCCATTTGTCGAGCACGCGCGCCACGTCTTCCGGTGAGGCTCCGTAGGCCGTACGCAACTCGGGACCCACCGTGGCCTGCGCAATGACAGGCATCGCCGCGTTGACGTCCCGGGCGGCACGAATCGCCTGTTCGAGCTCCTCGAGATCCGCAAAGGTCTCCAACACGAAACAGTCGGCGCTGCCGTCGGCGAGCGCCTGCATCTGCTCGCGGAACATGGCACGCGCCTCGTCACGACTTGTGGGGCCGTAGGGCTCGAGCCGCACCCCCAACGGACCAACGGCACCTGCCACCAGACGCTCCGCGCCTGCCGCCTCACGCGCCACGATGGCTGCCCGCCGGTTGATGTCCGCCACCTGCGATTCGAGGCCGTAGTGCGTGAGCTTGGCACGATTGGCGCCGAACGTATTGGTCTCGATGACCTCGGCGCCGGCCTTCACATATGCCGCGTGCACCTCGCGGACCATATCCGGGGCACGCAGCACGAGTTCATCGTAGCACTGATTGATGAACACGCCCTTGGCATAGAGCATCGTCCCCATGGCGCCATCGAACACGATGACCTCATTGGGGTCCAGCAGACGGGCGATGAGCGCGGCACGCGCGGAAGGCGCGGAAGGTGCCGACGAGGCGGCGGATACGGTCGAGGGCGGCGGGCTGGGCATGGCTGGAGGAAACATAGTCGGCCCCCGCTTACGCGTCGCCGGCCGCCACGGCGGAATACGCATCCACATACCGGGCCGTCATGCGCTGTGCTTCGAACTCTTCGAGGAAGCGACGGCGCGCGTTGGTGCCGAACCGCTCGCGCAGCGACGCGTCGAGCAGCAGCCGTTCGAGGGCCCTCGTCAAGGTGGTCTCGTCCGTGGGATCGATGAGGAGCGCGTCCTCCTCGTGCCGGATGATGTCGGGGATCCCCCCCACGCGTGACGCCACGATCGCGCACCCCGCCGCCATGGCCTCGAGGAGCGCCATGGGGGCTCCTTCGCTCGCGGAGGGCATGGCGAAGATCGAGGCGCCCGCGAGAAACGGGGTCACGTCATCGACGAACCCCACAAACTGGACATGCGCGGACACGCCCAGCGCGTCGGCGAGGCGTTCCAGCTCTGGACGCAGTGGGCCATCACCGACGATCTGCAGCGTGCAGGGGTGTCCCCGTCGAACGAGCGCGGCAACGGAGTGGATGGCGGCGGCAAAGCGCTTGACAGGCACCAGGCGGCCGACCGCCACGATGCGCGCGGGGTCACGTTCGCCGCGCGGATCTGCTGACACCACAGCAAAACGATCCACGATGCCATTTTGAATGATGGCAAGCCGATCGCGCGCAACGCCCCGCTGCTGCAGATCGCGCAGCACGCCCGTCGAGACCGCGATGACCTTTTCGAACGATCTGCAGAACGTCGTTTCGGCGAGCATCGCGGCGCGCATATCGGTGGACGACGCGGACTCACTGTGTACCGTGGCCAGGACCGGCCGGCGCCAGAACAGGCGGGCGAGCCCCACCGCCGTCGCGGCCTTGTATCCATGTACGTGCACGACGTGCGGATCACCTGCCCGCAGCGTGGCGACGACGCGGCGCAGCGGCCCGAAGCCCACGAACCGCGTTATGGGCACGAAGTGGACGGGAATACCCTGCTCGCGCAAGAGCCGCCCCAGCGCGCCCCCCTCGTCTTCTTCTCGGCACAAGGCCAGAAAGGTGACGTCGACGCCGCGAGCCCGCAGCACCGGCAGCAGCGCCAGCAGCATGCGTTCGATGCCGTACAGCCCCCCGCTCTGGTTCACGACTACGACCCGCATGGGTTCACTCACGCCCTGCACCCTCCGTCGAAATTCGAGCCCGAGCGCCTGGTGTGCGCCGCCCATGCCCGACGTTCGGGTGCTCGAATGCCCCCGATGTGAATAACTTACCAACATGTCGAACACTGCCGCTGCCGTCCCACCGAATCGCATGGCGCTCCTGCGCCGTCGTGCCGCTTTCGAGGCCGCGCTTGCCTCACGCATCCTCGTGCTCGATGGGGCCATGGGCACCATGCTGCAGCGTCACCGGCTCACCGAAGATGATTATCGGGGCCTCGGCACAACAGACCGCTTCGCCGAGTGGCCGCGCGACGTGAAGGGCAACAACGACCTGCTGGTTCTGACCCAGCCGGATCTGGTTGCGAGCGTCCACCGGGAGTACCTGGAGGCCGGGGCCGACATGCTCGAAACCAACACCTTCAATGCCAACGCCATCTCCATGGCCGATTACGGGATGGAGGCGCTGAGCTACGAGCTGAACGTGGCGGGTGCCGCGCTGGCGCGTCGCGTCTGCGACGAGGTCGAGCGGCAGGATCCCACCCGCCCGCGGTGGGTGGCCGGCGTGCTGGGCCCCACCAATCGTACGGCGTCCATTTCCCCCGAGGTGGAGAACCCGGGGGCGCGCAACGTGACGTTCGACGAATTGGTGGCCGCCTACCTCGAGGCGACGCGTGGGCTGGTTGATGGCGGCGCCGACATCCTGATGGTGGAAACCATCTTTGACACGCTGAACGCCAAGGCCGCCCTCTTCGCGATCGAGACCTTTTTCGAGCAGTCGGGGATGACGATGCCGGTGATGATCTCCGGTACCATCACCGACGCGTCCGGGCGTACGCTGTCAGGGCAAACCGCCGAAGCGTTCTGGGCCTCCATGGCGCACGTGCGCCCGGTCTCCATCGGCCTCAACTGTGCGCTTGGCGCCGCGCAGCTCCGCGGCTATGTGCAGGAGCTCAGCCGCATCGCGGACTGTCACATCTCCGCCCACCCCAACGCGGGACTCCCGAACGCCTTCGGCGGCTACGACGAAACGCCGAATATGATGGCCGAGCACATTGCCGAGTGGGCACGGAGCGGGCTGCTGAACATCGTGGGCGGCTGCTGCGGGACCAGCCCCGAGTTCATCGCGGCCATTGCCAAGGCCGTGGAGGGCGTGCCACCGCGACGCGTGCCGCAGGTGGAGCCGCTGCTGCGCCTCAGTGGGCTCGAGCCGTTCACCGTGGGCCCCACCACGAACTTCGTGAACGTGGGTGAGCGCACCAACGTGACCGGCTCGGCCCGCTTCGCCAGGCTCATTCTCGAGGGCAACTACACTGAGGCGCTGGCCGTGGCGCGCCAGCAGGTGGAGAACGGCGCGCAGCTGATCGACGTGAACATGGACGAAGGGCTGCTCGATGCGCAGCACGCCATGGTCACGTTCCTCAACCTCGTGGCCAGCGAGCCCGACATCTCTCGCGTGCCCATCATGGTCGACTCCAGCAAGTGGAGCGTCATTGAGGCCGGACTCAAGTGCCTGCAGGGCAAGGGTATCGTGAACTCCATCTCCCTCAAGGAGGGAGAAGCGGAGTTTCTGCGTCAGGCGCGCCTCGTCCGCCACTACGGCGCCGCGGTCATCGTGATGGCCTTCGACGAGCTAGGGCAGGCCGATACGGTGGAGCGCAAGGTGGAGATCTGCACGCGCGCCTACCACCTGCTCACGCAGCAGGTCGGGTTCCCGCCGCAGGACATCATCTTCGATCCCAACATCTTCGCGATCGGTACCGGCATCGAGGAGCACGCCGGCTACGCCGTGGCGTACTTCGAGGCCACACGGCAGATCAAGGCCACGCTGCCGCACGCCAAGATCAGCGGCGGCGTGAGCAACGTGAGCTTCTCCTTCCGCGGCAACAATCCGCTGCGCGAGGCCATACACGCGGTGTTCCTGTACCACGGCATTCGGGCCGGCATGGACATGGGCATCGTGAACGCCGGCGCGCTCGTGCCGTTCGAAGACATCCCGCTCGATCTGCGTGATCGTGTGGAGGATCTGGTCCTCAACCGTCGTCCCGACGCCACCGAGCGCATCATGGAGGTGGCGGAACAGCTGCGAGGCACAGGGAAAAGCGGAGGCGCTGAGGAAGCGGCGTGGCGTTCTCTCCCGGTTGAGGAGCGGCTCACGCACGCGCTGGTACATGGGATTGACGCGCACGTCGTGGCCGACACCGAAGAGGCGCGTCAGACGGTGGCGCATCCCATCGAAGTGATCGAAGGGCCACTCATGCGAGGCATGAACGTGGTGGGTGACCTGTTCGGTGCGGGCAAGCTGTTCCTGCCGCAGGTGGTGAAGAGCGCGCGCGTGATGAAGAAGGCCGTGGCGCATCTCATCCCCTACATCGAGCAGCGCAAGACGGCCGACACCAAGACCAACGGGCGCGTGCTCATGGCCACGGTGAAGGGCGATGTGCACGACATCGGCAAGAACATCGTGGGCGTGGTGCTGCAGTGCAACGGCTACGAGGTGGTGGACATGGGCGTGATGCAGCCCTGTGCGGCCATTCTCGACAAGGCGCGTGAGGTGAACGCCGACGTGATCGGCTTGAGTGGCCTCATCACGCCCAGCCTTGAGGAGATGAGCTTCCTGGCCAGTGAAATGGAGCGGCAGGGATTCACCATTCCCTTGCTCATTGGCGGGGCCACCACCAGCAAGGCCCACACGGCGCTCAAGATCGAGCCTGAGTACCGTGGGCCGGTGGTGCATGTGCTGGATGCGTCGCGCGCCGTCGGCGTGACCAGCAACCTGCTGAGCGACGAGCGGCGCGAAGCGTACGTGGCGGAGGTGCGACGGGACTACGCCGCCATCCGCGACGCGCGGAGCGCCCGCGGTGGCGCGGAGCGTCTGGTGTCACTGGCAGACGCGCGCGCCAACCGGGCGCGCATCGACCTGTCCGTCCCGGTGCCCGTCCCCACGTTCACCGGCGCACGTACGCTGGCGCCATATCCGCTTGACGATCTCGTGTCGTTCATCGACTGGACGCCGTTCTTCCAGACGTGGGAGCTGGCAGGCCACTACCCGGAGATCCTCGACGATCCGGTGGTGGGGCCCTCGGCGCGCACGCTGTTCGCCGACGCCCAGGCCATGCTCCATCGCCTGGTGACCGACGGCCGAATCGAAGCGCGCGCGGCGTTCGGCTTCTGGCCGGCCCATGCCATCGGCGACGACATCACGCTGTACACCGACGCCACCGCCACCGAACCGCTGGCCACGCTGCACATGCTGCGCCAACAGCTCGACAAGAAGGGTGATGGACGGCCGAACTTCTGCCTGGCCGATTTCGTGGCGCCCGTGGCTAGCGGTGTCGTCGATTACGTCGGGGCGTTTGCCGTGACCACCGGGCACGGGGTGGAGGCGCTGGCCGCGGAGTATCGCGCGGCGCACGATGACTACGGGGCAATCCTGGTACAGGCGCTGGCCGATCGCCTGGCCGAAGCGTTCGCGGAACGGTTGCACCAGCGCGTCCGCACGGAGTTCTGGGGCTATGCGGCCGGGGAGACCCTCACCAACGAGGGGCTCATCAAGGAGAGCTATCAGGGGATACGTCCCGCGCCGGGCTATCCCGCGTGCCCCGATCATGCGGAAAAGGGCACCCTGTTCACGCTCCTGGATGTACCGGCGCGCGCCGGCATGACGCTCACGGAGAGCTTCGCGATGTTTCCGGCGGCCAGTGTGAGCGGCTGGTACTTCTGGCGGCCCGAGAGTCGCTATTTCGGTGTCGGCCCGATGGCTGAGGACCAGCAGCGGGACTACCGGGAGCGCACCACGCGTGGGCGCGCCCTCGTGGCCGTCAACGCGCCGATGACGGCAACGTGAACGCGATCACGCGATCGGAGCGCCCCGAGAAGCCCTTGTAGGCGCCGCCTGTTGCGACCACCACCACGTACTGCGTGCCGTTCACGTCGTAGACCGTGGGCATGGTGGAACCGGCGGCGGGCAACCGGTACGCCCACAGCTCGGCGCCGCTGGCGGCCTCGAAGGCCCGGACCATGTTGTCGGTCGTGCCCGTCGCAAAGAGCAGCCCGCCGGCCGTCGCCGTTACACCGCCGATGTTCTGCAACCCCAGCACCGGCTTGCCGTCAGGGCGAACGCCGTCCAGGCGTCCGAACGGGACCTGCCACAGCTTGCGTCCGCTGTTGAGGTCCAGCGCCGTCAGCTGCCCCCACGGCGGCCGACTGGCCGGGTGTCCCCGATCGTCGAGCACCAGCTGCCAGAACGCGCTCAGGGACAGGGAACGCTGCCGGTCGGCGCGTTGGTCGAGCGTCGCGAAGTAGTCGTACAGCTGCTGCAGGTTCGTGGCCGTGACCGCCGGGCGCTTGCCGGCCCGTTCGTGGCGCGCGGCGAAGTCGGCGGGCGACTCCAGTTGATCGCGGCGACGAAGGAAGGTGATACCGACGAGCGAGGGGACGTAGGCGTCGCCCGCGCCCTCCCACTCGTACGAACCACTGCGGCTTGCACCGTGGCACGAGGCGCAGGTGGACTGGTACAGGGTGTTCCCCAGAAGGTCTGCGCCGGACTTGCTGGTCGCCTTCACGTCCGCGTATTGGACACGAATCACCCACGGGACCTGCGTCGACGGGACATACAGAATGCCCTTGCGCGGATCCACAGCACCCCCCGGCCACTCGGCGCCACCGTGCACGCCGTAGAACGCGATCTTGCCGCCAATGACTGGTGGTTCGAAGAAACCGAAGCGAGCATCCCGCAGCTTGTCTTCGGCGGTCCGCCGCGCGCTTTCCGAGATGTCCGTGATCTGGTCGCGGGTGAACTCGTCGCGCGAAAAGGGCTCGGGCAGCGTGAACACCGGCTGGTACGCGGCCGTCTGCTCGCCGGGAATGGACGACGTGGGGGTTCGTCGACGCTGGTAACCAAAGATGGGGCGGCCGCCATCGCGATCGAGCAGCAGGGTGTTGCCACGCTTGGTGAGGACGGCCACCACGTCGACTGTTCGCCCTTCGCGCGTGATGGTGGTCAGCACGGGGGCGGCCGGAAGGTCGAGATCCCACAGGTCGTGTTCGACTTCCTGAAAGCTCCAGCGCACCGCTCCGGTCTTCGTGTCGATGGCGACCACGCTGCACGAGTAGTCGTTCTTGCCCGGTCGACTGGACCCGATCATGGCCGGTCGGGGGTTGCCCGTGGAGACGTACGCGATCCCGCGCTGCACATCGGCCGATATGCCTCCCCAGGGGGCCGCGCCGTCCAACGCGGCAGGCTGTCCGCCGGGCTTCGACAGAAGGGACCGCGACCAGAGGCGAGTGCCCGTGCGCAGATCGTATGCTTCCACCGCCGGCTCGAGGGTGGCCACCACCAGACGATCACCGACGATGACGGGGGCGATCAGCGAGGCATTGGTGCCCACCACGCCTTCGGTGCCGAACTCCTTGATCACCGTGCCATCGGCGGCACGGACCGCGTACACCCCGCGGCTGGTGGGCACGAACAGCCGTGACGCGGTGAAGTCCGGATTGGGTTCCCACACCAGGCCGCGCTTGGCCACCGGTGCCGGCAGCGGCGTGCGCCACAGCTCCTTGCCGGTCGCGGCATGGACGGCCACGAGGTCCCCTTCGACGCTGGTCAGGAAAAGGTGCGTGCCGACGACCACCGGATTGGTCTGCACGGTAGGGCCCGTCTTGGTGGAGTCGCCAACGTCGGTGCCCAGGGAGTAGCTCCACGCCACTTGGAGCTGTCGCACGTTGCTCACCGTGATCTGATCGAGCGCGGAGTACTTCGTGGACTGGGCGTCCGCGCCGCTCCGATACCAGCCACGCTCCACCGGTTCCGGTGCGGTACTTGGCGGCAGCTGCGCCACATCGACGCCCGGTACATCGACGAATTCCGGCAGGGCGTTACGGGCAGCGGCGTCTTCCCGGGGCGGCATGCCCGAGGAATCCGCCAGCGAGTACGTCAACGTCCCACCGACGGTCGGAATGAAATCCTTGGGAACCGTCAGAGCTTCACCGACCACCGCCGTGAGCCCGCCGCGCCGGACGCGGTCCCACGCTTTGGCCAGCGTACGACGCACACCCAGCTCACGCGCCTTCTGCACGAGATCGGGGCGCGCAATCCACGCGGTGGGAACGGCGACCACGGCGATAACCGCCGCAGGCATTACGGTGCGTCGAAGAAGGCGTCGGGGCATTGCTCAAGAAACGGGCAGGCACCGGCATCCCGCGGCGTATGCCGGCAGTATGGGCGCGGACTCGGGGCACCAATCACCCATAATACGGTTCAGGCTGGCAAGGGTCACCAGTGCGTGCGTGCCTGCGCGAGAATCTGCGCCGGGATCGCAGTCTTCCGATGTGAGGAAAGAGGCCAGAATTGTGATGTAGGTAACGCGGATTCGCCCAACCTGTCACATCGAAAGACATACGTGTTTTGGGTCACTGAAACACGGTTACTGCGGACATATCCATATCGTCGCTCAAGCGAGTCGGACTTCAGGCCGCGGCTGTGTGAAGATGCACACCATGACCCGACTCATCGACGAAACGGCATACCCGCCGAAAGGCGGGGACGCAAAGCCTCGGGGCTGTCGCGACGAAGGTCGCCAGGCCGGCTGGGTTACCGAATCCGGGAACGGATCAGGAGAAGTCTGTGCACATCCGCTATGCGCGTCTGACCGGCGCCCTCGCCACCATGCTACTCGTCTCGGCCTGTGCCGACGATCGAGCCCACAGCGAACTCGTTACCGGGATTCCCACAGGGTCCCTGCTGACCGCCCGAACCGGTAGCGCCGTGACCCTGCGCGTCCGGGACTCGGTCCAGTTGACGACGGTCAATCTCAAGCGGTCCGTTCGCTGGAGCAGCAGCAATCCGGGAGTGGCGGGTGTATCGCGAAACGGCATGGTTGTCGGGCTGACGGGAGGAACGGCCACCATCACGGCGTCGGGGGGGAATGGGCTTGAACGGACCACCGTTTCGGTGGCCAGCGCGACACCCACCGTGACGAGCCTTACGCTCAGCCCCGAGGCCGTTCAGCTTTCCACTGGCCGCACGCAACAGTTTACCGTGTCCGCGCGCTGGTCGGATGGCAGCGCGGTGGTGCCACCTGTGACGTATTCAGCAACTGGAGGGACCATTACTTCATCTGGATTGTATACGGCCGGAAGCCTCGCCGGCACGTTCATGGTGGTGGCCACCTGCGCCTGCGGCGTGGCGGACACGTCGGCCGTCGCCGTGCAAGTGGCCGCACCAGCGCCGACCGTCACGGCCCTCCGAGTTTCGCCGAAGGATGTGTCGGTGTCGCCAAGTGCAACGGTACAGCTTTCCACCACGGCCAGCTGGTCGAACGGTGCCACGACGCTTCCTCCCATCAGCTATGCGGCCCTCGACGGCGGCACGGTGAACGCCACCACCGGTGCGTTCGTGGCGCCTGCCACGGCCGGTCGCTTCCGCGTGGTCGTGAGCAGCACGGCGACGCCAGCGCGCGACACCGCGAACATCACGGTGGCGGCCCCGCAACTGGTCACGCTGCGCATCGCGCCGCGCACCAGCTCGGTGGCTGGCGGCGCGTCGGTGCAGTTCTCTGCGACTGCGTCGTGGTCCACCGGTGCCACCACGTTGCCGCCAGTGACCTACACGGCGCCCGATGGCGGCAGCGTCAATGCCAGCACGGGACTCTGGGTCGCCCCGGCCACGAGCGGGTCGTTCCGCGTAATCGTGGCGCACACCGGCGGCTCGCTGCGCGATACGGCCACGGTTACCGTGACGGGAACTACACCGCCGCCTGCCCTGGTCACGCTGCGTATTGCGCCGCGCACCAGTTCAGTGGCCGGTGGCGCGTCGGTGCAGTTCTCTGCGACTGCGTCGTGGTCCACCGGTGCCACCACGTTGCCGCCAGTGACCTACACGGCGCCCGACGGCGGCACCGTCAATGCCAGCACGGGACTCTGGGTCGCCCCGGCCACGAGCGGGTCGTTCCGCGTAATCGTGGCGCACACCGGCGGATCGCTGCGCGATACGGCCACGGTTACCGTGACGGGAACAACACCGCCGCCTCCCCCGGTCCCCACCGCCTTCACCCCGAACCTGCCCAGTGGCATGCGGATGGTGGGTGACTCCGAATTCGACAACCAGAATGTTCCGGGTATCGAAATCATCAACTGGGACCGCAACACGGTGCAGTCTCCAACGACACACGGTGTGGCATTGATGAATGTGGACGGGCGCTCCGTGGTGCGGGCATGGTTCCCGGAGCGGCACGCGGGGAACGGCGTAGGGCCGATGACGATCACGACGGGCGAAATGAATGCACGGTCCCACTACATGTCGGTGCGTCTGCGCTACAGTGCGAACTACCAGTTCCATACGAACACCGAAAAGCTGCTCTACCCGGTCCTTGTGGCGCCAGGGGCGGGAGCGCCGCTGCTCAACATCGGGCGCAACGGGGAACTCGCTGGATTCAGCGGCCCCATGAACGGGCCGGTTGCTCCGCTTGTCACCGCGCTCTCACCGGCCGGCGTCATTCCGATCGGCCGGTGGTTCCACATCGAATACTACACGCGCCTCAACAGCCCGGGCCAATCGGATGGCGAGCAGCGCGTGTGGGTGGACGGGCGTTTGGTACTCGACCGTCGGAACGTGAGTTTCGTGGTCCACGGCTCGCAGGTGCTGTTCCTGCGTGGGCGCCTCGACTTTACACGCGGCGGCGGCCCCTCCTCGGTTCTCACGCCGCTCGGCGGGCAATGGGTAGACGTGGACCGCCTCGCGTTCTACGCGGGGAATTGACGGAGCGTCGCTGCGCAGGGAACGCAAAGGGCCGCCACGATGACGTGGCGGCCCTTCGTTGTTGCCGTCGTTCCAGCGAGACACCGACCTTCTGCTCGATGAATGTTCGAGATGCTGACGTGCGCAGCGACCGAGTTACTTGTTGCCGCCCCGACAGAGCAGGGGGTGCAGCGCCCGGGCGGTCTCGCCGGCAACGGCAGCGGCGCCCGAATCATTGAAATGCCCGAAGTCGCGGAAGGCCGAGGGACCGAGGGTGCGCAACCGCGCTCGAGGATCCACGAGCATGATGCCTGAATCGGCCGCCACCGTGCGGGTGCGTTCCGCCGCCGCCGCGTCGAAGCGCACGATGGCCGTGCCGGTGTACTCCGGATAGAAGCGCTCCCACGCCGTGAGCATGCGGCGGGCATCCAGCGACGTGGTATCGGTAAACCGATTGGCGTGCACCATCAGGATCGGCGTCGTACCGGCACCGCGCACGGTACCCACCAGGACGCGCAAATCCCGTTCGAAGGCGTCGAGACGATCCTGGTCCACCGTCGTGCGCGCCGTGATGACGTCGACCTTTCGCGCCCGTGCCGTCATGAGCGTCCGGCCCAGGTCGAGCAGCGGTTCGGGGACGCCGCGCTTGATGGCATCCCGGAAGCGCGGCAAGGCCCGTGAGCGCCACGGAGACAGGGGCTCGATGGCTCCTGGGAGCGGCTCCGCCGCCGTCGGCAGCGGCGACGCGAGATACTGCATGGGGGTCGGGTAGTAGATCCACACCGCCGGCGCATGCGGTTGCAGCCGTCGCACGAAGTCCTGCCGTACCGTGGGCAGCGACATCCCCGCGAACGCCGCGTTCAGCACGTGCACCGGCCGCGCGCATTGCTGCAGACTGTCCTGCAGTTGTTGCGGCCAGTCGCGACCGGGTGACTCGTACAACCCGAACGTTTCCGAGGCCCCCGCGGCAAACACCAGCGACCCGTTGCGCGTGGCCGGATCGACGTCGCTGCCACGAAACCCCCAGCGGTTGATCCGATACTGACGGTAATGCACACCGGCCCGAGCGTGAAAACCCAGCGAGTCCCGCACGGCGAGCTCGGACATCGCCACGGCGGGAGCGGACAGCGGCACGCCGAATTGCGCCCAGTCGTCCAGCCGCACGGTGAACTCGAGAGCGGAGGCGCCAACCAAACTGGCAGCGACCGCTGAACCGACCAGCGAACGCGCGGTGCTCATCAGAACTGGAAGTAGAGGAAGGGCGACGGACGTGCCGTTACGATCATCGCGAGGCCAGCGCCGAAGGCGGCGGCCAGTCCGAGCCGCCGACGCCACGTCCACTCATGGCGCATCTCGAACGCATTCGGCCCCGCCATGCTCCACCACGCGGCGATGCCCATCGTCACCATGGCCAACCCGAGATTGACCTCGGTGAAGTGCAGCCCGTCCGTGGGGATGACCAGTAGGCGGAGGATGTGCAGCGCTTCCCCGAACGAGGTGGCGCGGAAGAAGATCCACCCCACCATGACAGCCACGAACATGCCCAGCTGCTGCGCGAGCTTGGGCAGGCCATCCCAGGTCGCCTTGAAGACCCGGTAGACACAGAGCAGCAGTCCGTGGTAGAAGCCCCAGAAGACGAAGGTCCACGACGCGCCGTGCCAGAGCCCACCGAAGAGCATGGTGAGCATCAGGTTCCGGTAGGTGTTGAAGGTGCCGAACCGGTTGCCGCCGAGGGGGATGTACAGGTAATCGCGAAGGCACGAGGAGAGCGAGATGTGCCAGCGCTCCCAGAAGTCGGACGGATTGAGTGCCTTGTACGGCGAATTGAAGTTCTGCGGAATGCGGATCCCGAACAGAAATCCGAGACCCACGGCCATGGTGCTGTAGCCGGAGAAGTCGAACAGCAGCTGGAAGGTGTAGCCGATTACCGCCAGCCAGGCGCCGCTCGAGGACAGCTCCCGCCAATTGGCAAACGACGGATCGACCAGCGCGGCCAGCGTGTCGGCGACCAGGACCTTCTCGACGAGACCGATGCAGAAAAAGGAAATGCCCTTGGTGAGCCAGCGTGTTCGGCTGCTGCGCCCCAGCGCCTCGAGGTCCTCCTCGATCTGGCGGAAGCGTACGATGGGCCCGGCCACGAGCTGCGAGAACAGCGATACGTACGTGGCGAACTCCCACACGTTGCGCGTGGGCGTGATGGTGCCACGGTACGCATCCACGATATAGCTGATGGTGTGGAACGTGTAGAACGAAATGCCGATCGGCAGGATGATATCGAGATGGGGAACCTCGAGCGGCGCGCCGGCGGCCGTCGATAGCGACCGGACCGTGTCGAGCGCGAAGTTCGTGTACTTGAAGAACGCCAGCAGACTGAGGTCGATGGCGATGGGGACCACGAGGTACATCTTGCGTGCCCGTGAACCCACCGGCGATCGCAGCATACCGAGGCCTGCCACGTAGCTCACGAGCGTCGAGAAGGCCATGAGCAGGCAGAAACGCGGATCCCACCACCCGTAAAACACGTACCCGGTGAGGGTCAGCCACCGGTACCGCCACGACGCCGTCGGCAGCAGCCAGAAGACGACATAGGCGATGGGGAGGAACGCGAAAATGAATTCTATGCTGTTAAAGAGCACCGCGTCTCAATCGGAACGGGCGAAAAGCGGAGGGCAGGAAACGCATGAGCATTCCGCCAGAAGGAGGTGGGGCCCAGGCACTGCGCTACGACGGTTGGCGTCGTGGCAACCGGACAGTGGCCGTGGTACCGGCCCCGGCGTTGTCCTCGAGGGACAGCGTGCCGCCGACCAGATCGAGCAGACGCATACAGATACCAAGGCCAATCCCCGATGGCATCATGGGCAGCCCACGGCGTTCGATCGCACCGCACGGGGTGCTGCCGGGCTCCGAAAGCCCGATGCCACTGTCGATAACGCGGGTGACGAGCGTGCCATCGCTCTCCTCGCTCACCGTGATCGTGATGCCGCCCACCTCAGTGAACGTGATGGCGTTCACGACCAGGTTGAGCAGGGTCCGATGAAAAACCAGCGGATTGCCACGGTACGCATCCGCGCGGTCGATGCTCACGCGCAGATAGAGGCGCCGGTCCTCGAACAGCGGCCGTGTCGCGGCCCGGACATCCTCGAGAACACCGCGCAGCGAGAAGACGCGATCGACTGCGGCCAACGGTGAACTCTGCGCCGCCACATCGCCGAGACTGCTGATGAGAATGGCCATGCTCTGGGCGGCGCTGCGCGCCCGTCCGAGCAAGTGCTCCTGCGTGGCGGTGAGCGGACCCGCCATGCCCGAGTGCAGTTGGTCGATGGTGAGCATCAGTCCCCCCAGCGGCGACTTGAGGTCGTGGGTCAGGCTGAGCAGTAGCAGGTCGCTCTCGCTGGTGCTGGTGCGGTCGGCTGGGTGATCCGCGATTCCGCGCGGCCCCCGCAGCGCGACGGTACCGGCCGCGATCAGGGCGTCAACGGCTTCGGGGCTAGTGTCGAGCGACGCGTCCGCGTGGTCGGGGGCGGACGACGGCGCAGCCGAGTGCAGAGGAAGGGGCGTCATGCGAGCGGGAGGGAAAACATCACTCGGCGGTACCCGAAAGCGCGTCACGCGTGAAGCCGTGCTTCTCCATCAGGCGATAGAGCGTGGTCCGATCAATGCCGGCGAGACGCGCCGCCTTCGACATGTTGCCGCCCGCGCGCGTCGTCAGACGCAGCAGGTACTCCTTCTCGAAGTGCGTGATGAGGGTGTCCTTGGCAAGGTGGAAGGCCCCATTCATGATGCCGCTCGGGAGTCCCGGCTCGGCCGTTTCCTCCATCGCGCGGTCGTCGTACACGGGAATGTCGTCGGGAGTGATGCTGCGCCCCGCATCGACGATCACGGCCAGATGCTCGATGACGTTCTGCAACTCCCGTACGTTGCCCCGCCATGGGCACGACTGCAGAAAGGCGATGGTCTCCGCCTCGAAGACGGGCGCCGGCGCACCGCTGGCGCGGTGACGCTCCCAGGAGCGCTTGAGGAAGAAGTCCGCCAAGAGCGGGATATCCTCAAGTCTCTTCCGCAGGGGCGGGAGCTTGATGGGCACAACGCGCAGCCGATAGAAGAGGTCCTCGCGCAGGATCCCTTGCTGCACACTCTCCTGCGGGTCCCGGTTGGTGGCGCTGATGAACCGGACGTCCACGACCGCGTCCTGCGTCTCGCTGCCCAGCCGTCGCACCACGCCATCTTGGAGTACACGCAGCAGCTTGGCCTGGAGCGGCATCGTCATCTCGGTCAGTTCATCGAGAAAGAGCGTGCCGCCATTGGCCACCTCGAGGAGGCCGGCCTTGTCACGATCGGCCCCGGTAAAGGCGCCCTTGCGATAGCCGAACATCTCGGACTCAAGCAGGTTATCCGGCAGCGCCGCACAGTTCACGGGCACCAGCTTACGCTGGGCACGACGGCTGTGTTTATGGATGAATTGCGCGATCATCTCCTTGCCGGTGCCGCTCTCGCCGCTGATCATCACGCTGGCATCGGTGGCCGCCACCTTCTGGGCCAGTTCAACGGCCTTGCGGAAGGACGGCGAGACACCGAGGAGTTCCATCGACTCGCCCGCGCCGTTCTGCGTCAAGAGGGCAGAGGGCTTGATACTCTCCCGGGGTTCGCGCGCGGCCGCCGCCGCATGGGCGGCGCGCCCGACCAGCACCTGCAGATGGCTGGCCGAGAACGGCTTGGGCAGATAGTCCCACGCGCCAGCGCGGAGGGCGTCGATGCTCGACTGTACCGACGGGTTGCCGGTCATGACGACGACAATGATCCCCGTGTGGGCCTCGACGGCTGCCTTGAGCACCTCCATGCCTGACACATTGTTCAGGAAGAGGTCCACCAGAAGCAGGTCGAACCGACGGCGCCGGACGAGCTCGAGGGCCTCCTCGCCGCGTCCGGTGCTGACCACGCTGTGTCCGTCCATCTGTAGTACGGACACGCACCCTTCCCGCAAGGTCCGGTCGTCGTCAACCACCAGAATGCGCAGGCCCGTTCCCTTTTGAGGAATGACGGCGGTGCCGGAGTCGGGGAGAAATGGACCGGTCATTGCGTAGGGAGTCGATTACCACCTTCGACGACGGTGCACGCGGACCCCACGGTTGGGGCCGCCGTCGGCGTCCTGAACAGCGGTGCAGCAGTTCGATACATGGCGTCGCGCCCTTACCATAACAAAGATGAACGGTGGCACCGGTGCGTCCGCGCACCGCGCCACTGCCACCGAGATACGCTGATGCGTACTGCGCGTCAATGTATTTCCGTGGCTTCTTCACTACAGTTGTCGTGTCGTGACTGCAACAGTGGCCAAAAGGTCACGTATCTGTTGCCTGCGTGCCGCGCAATCCGTGCGCTTACGCAGCACCGTGTTGCGGACGAGATTTCTGGGCCGTCATTAGCACGATTGTTGCGCCAGTTCCCTACGCCGTCATCTCAATGTCCGGACAGCAGATCCAGCCTGTAGAATCACGAGACCTTGCGCCGGCCCCTCATCAGGAGGGGCCGCCTCCTGCTGATTGGGGTAGCGAGCACGAGCCGTCCCACGAGCCCAAGGGTCCCACGCTTGGACGCTATCTGGCAGCCCTCAACCGCTTCAAGTGGCTCATCCTGCTGCTGACGGCGCTTGGGGTGGGGCTCGGCGTAGGCGCCACCCGGTACATCACGCCCGAGTACGAGGTGCAGGCGACCGTGCTGCTCGAGCAGGGTACGGCCGTCGGAGGGGAGAATCGAGGCCCCATTCAGGCGGAAGAACTGCTGAAGGCGTCGGGATGGCAGGATCTGATGCGGTCGTTTGCCGTGTCAGATCCGGTGGTGAACAGCCTCGCCCTCTTCGTCCAGCCGACACGCGACGCAGACAGTACCCTCTTCCGCTCGTTCCGGGTCAGCGAGCAGCAGTCGCTCCGCCCCGGCCGCTATGTGCTCAAGGTGAACGGGCCGCGCTATGTCCTGAATACGGCGGAGGGGCTGGAAGTGGAGCAGGGCGCCGTGGGGGATTCCATCGGCGCCCGTGTGGGCTTCATCTGGCAGCCCACAACCGCTGCCCTCGGCAACCGCGATGAAATCGGTTTCAGCGTGCAGACGCCGCGCGAAGCCTCCATTGCGCTCATCAAGAAGTTGCAGATGAATCTGGTGGACGGCTCCTCGTTCCTGTCCATCTCGCTTCGCGGCAGCAATGCGCAGCGCACTGCCACCACCCTCAATGCGTGGGTCGAGCAGTTCGTCGCCACCGCCACTGCGCTCAAGAAGAAAAACGTCACGTCGGTGGCCGCCATCCTCGAGGGACAGCGGGAGTATGCGGCACGAGACCTGGCGGCCGCGGAATCGGCGCTGGAAGGCTTTCGCGTACGCACGGTCACGGAACCCACGGAACGGCAGACGATTCAGCCCGGCATCGAGATGACCAACAGTCCGGTCTTCGAGAACTACTTCCGGGACAAGATCCAGGCCGACGCCTATCAGCGCGACCGAGAAGCACTCGACCGTATTTTGGAGGGGTCCCGTCGCGGCGAGCCCATCACGCGGGAAGCCGTGCTCTCGGTGCCCAACGTGAATGCCGATCCTGCCGCGGAAAATCTGCGCAACGTGCTCAAGGATCAGGCCGACCGGGAGTATGCCCTTCGCCAACTGCGCGAGAGCTACACCGATGAGTTCTCGAAGGTCAAGGAAGCACAGTCTGCGCTGACCACGTTGCGCACCGTCACCGTGCCGGCGGCGCTCGACGCCTATCTCGGCCAGTTGCGGCAGCGCGAACAGGGGCTCACGGCCAGCATTGAACGGAGCAGTCGTGACCTGCGCACCATTCCGACCCGAACCATCGAAGAGCAGCGCCTCAAGCGGCAGGTCGAGGTCAGCGAAGAGATGTACAAGAGCCTCAACCTCAAGGCGGCAGAAGCCAAGCTGGCCGAGGCGGCCACCATTCCCGATGTCAGCATCCTGGACGGTGCCGTACCGCCGCTGAGTCCGACGCGCAACACGGCCCCCGTACTCATTCTCGCCTGTACCGGCGCGATGTTCGTGCTGGGGGTCCTCCTGGCCATTGTGCTGGACCAGACCGATCGCCGCTTCCGGTACCCGGAGCAGGTCACCGGTGATCTGGGGCTCTACGTCCTCGGCGCCGTGCCGGTGGTGTCATCCAAGGGGCGTCGCAGCAGGTCGGATCAGGCGGCACAGGTGGTGGAGGCCTTCCGCACCGTGCGCATGAACGTGCGCTATGCGGCCGACCCACGGCGCCCGCTCACCATGACCATCACCAGCCCGGGACCCGGCGATGGCAAGAGCTTGGTGTCGAGCAACCTGGCCCTCAGTTTCGCGGAGTCCGGCGCTCGCACCCTGCTCATCGATGGGGACATCCGGCGCGGCGAACTCGCCAAGACCTTCAGCATCCCCTCGAAGCCGGGGCTGGTCGAGTATCTTGACGGCACGGCCCTCATTGCCGAGGTGCTGCATCCGGTCGAGGCGCACCCGAATCTGACGGTGCTGCCCGCTGGGGCTCGTCGCCGCAAGGCGCCGGAACTGCTGGCCACGCCGCGCCTGACCCAGTTGGTGAGTCAGATGGCCGCCGAGTACGATGTCGTCATCGTTGACTCCCCGCCCCTGGGCGCCGGATTCGATGCCTATGCGCTGGCCACGGCCACCGGCAACATGGCGCTCGTGATGCGCGTCGGCGTCACCGATCGCAAGATGGCCGAAGCCAAGATGGCCGTGGTCGATACGCTCCCGGTCCGGGTAATGGGAGCCATCCTGAATGGCATCGAACTCAAGGGCGCCTACCAGTACTATTCGTACTATCAGGAGTACGAGGCGAAGGACGAGCCCATGGAGCGTCTCCCGGAAAGCACGCGCAAGACCACGGCGCTGCCCAGCGGGCGGTCGTGATGATGCACTCTGTTGCCCGCACCATGCTGACCATTCGAACGCCACGGAGTCCAATCGTCGCAGTATCCGGCCGAGCCGTGGTGGCTCGCGTCCTTGTCGTTGCGGCCATGCTGGCCACAACCGGGACCCGGGCCAACGCACAGGACATCGTCGCGGCGGGGCCGCAGCGTGCCACGCGCGACGAGCTCACCACGCGGGTCGCGGAGCTGCAGAGTCGCCAAAACGCCTCACGCGGGAGCGCGCTGGGACGGGTGCGACGCGAAATGTCCGTCATTCAGCAGCGTCTGCAGACGGGCGATTTCCGCGTGGGTGACCGCTTTGTGGTGTCGGTGCGCATGGACAGCGTGCGCATCGATACGGTGCTGGTGCGCGACAGCTTGCGCGTGCTCGTGCTCAACCTTCCCGAGGTGTCGGTGGCCGGCGTCTTGCGATCCGAGCTGGAGGCGCACATCAACACCCACGTCGCCCGATACGTCCGCAACGCGACCGTGCGCACCAGCGTGTTGACGCGCGTGTCGGTGCTCGGCGCCGTCCTGCGTCCGGGCATCTACTATGCCGCGCCGGACCGTCCCGTCAGCGATCTGCTCATGCTTGCGGGCGGACCGCTCCCCGACGCCAAGATCGATCAGTTCCAGGCCAGTCGTGGCGCTACAAGACTTCTCGACGCGAAGGCCGCCAAGCGTATCGTGAAGGACGGCAGTACGCTGGAAGAGGTGGACATCCAGAGCGGTGATGAAGTGCGATTCTCGCAGCAGCGCAAGATCAATTGGGGGCTCGTCGTTCAGCTCGCCTTCGTGGCTTCGTCCCTCTTTTTCGCCGCATTGCAGTTCATACAATGGTATTACAGCCGTCAGGACTGAGCACGGTGCATATGGTGGATCACGGAGGATCGTCCTTTCTGTTCTCGGGAGTCAAGCGCGTGTCGCTGCGTGTCGCCGGTACTCAGTCGGCGGGAGAGGGTTCAGCCACCGAGGAACTGTCCATGACCGGCCCGGGCGACGACTTCGAACCGCGACACCGGTCGGAGATCGCGTGCCGCGCCTTCAACGTGACGGTGGCGCTGCTCATGCTCACGGCCTCGTTGCCGATCATGCTACTCACGGCCATGCTCATCCGCCTGAGTTCCCGCGGGCCGGTGTTCTACACGCAGGTACGCGTCGGTCTTGACCGCCGTTGGAATCGCACGCGTGCGCTCAACGAACGGCGCCGAGAAGACCTCGGAGGCACCCCGTTCACTATCTACAAGTTCCGCTCGATGCGCGTCGATGCGGAAGTGAATGGGCAGGCGGTCTGGGCCAAGCAGAACGACGATCGCGTCACGGCGATCGGCGGGATCATCCGCAAGTCGCGCATCGACGAGCTGCCGCAGCTGTTCAACGTGCTGCGTGGCGACATGAACATCGTCGGTCCTCGCCCGGAACGGCCGAGCATCTTCGTCCGGTTGCGGGAGCAGATCACCGACTATCCGGTGCGCCAGCGCGTGAAGCCCGGAATCACCGGACTCGCGCAGGTGTCGAACCCCTACGATACCGATCTCGACGACGTGCGGCGCAAGGTCGCGTTCGACATCCAGTACATGCAGCGGCAATCCGTTGCCGAAGACGTCCGAATCATGTTGCGCACCATTCCTGTCATGATCTTCCGCATCGGCGGACGGTAGGGCAGTGACGGCACCATCGCCCCCGTCCCGTCAGGTGGCGCCCGCGCCGGCCCCCGGACGGCCGCGCGGGCGGTTTCCGGCCGTACGTTCTGGTGTGGGCCGCGGCGCCTTCCGCGCGAGTGCTCCTTCCGCGTGGACCATGGCGTCCGTGCTGTCCATCGGCATCGTGCTCGCCATCGTGGGCCGTCTCCACGACGCCGTGGGCGAAGGCACGATCCCCGCCGGCAAGATCCTGCTCGGCCTTGGCGTGATCGTCCTGCTCACCGGTCCGACGTTGACGGTTGTACGACGCAGCTGGGCCACGCCCGTGGGCAAGGCGCTCGTCGTCTTCAGCGCGGCGCTGTACCTCTCGCTGCCGTTGTCGCTGCTGCGCAGTGACACGCTCGCCATCGCATTCGCGTTCGTGACGCGTACCGTGCCCTTCATCCTCATCATGGTGGTGGCCGTGCGCGGGGTCGGGGACATCAGCCGCCTCCTTCGCAGCATGGTGGTGATGCAGATCCTCATGGGCGTGCTCATCGCCGCCGGGTTCGGCGTCGTGCTCAATGGCGCCGACGGCGCGCGCACCACGCTTGCGGGCAGCTACGACCCGAATGATCTGGCGCTGGTGATGGCGGCGTGCGGTGCCGCCTCGCTCTGGGCCCTGCGTGACAAGCAGATCGTGTGGCGCGTGGCGGGACTCGCCGGTCTCGTGCTGGGCATGTACGTCATCATCCGTACATATTCGCGCGGCGGAGCGATCTCCTTTGCCGTCATGGTGATCATGTCCCTGGTGCTGGCGCGCCGCGCCGTGCCCATGTGGCTGCGCCTCGCCATGTTCCCGGCCGTAGCGGCCGCGCTGTTGCTGGCGCCGCAGAAGTACATCGAGCGCCTCAGCACCCTGGGCACTGTCAGCCAGGACTACAACATCACTGACGAAACGGGACGCACCAAGATCTGGAAGCGAGGCTTCGGCTACTTCCTGTCCCGACCGCTCACGGGGGTCGGTGCCGGACAGTTCGGTCAGGCGGAAGGGCGCTACGGTCGCGAAGAGCTTGGGCGTAACGCAGGCTGGAAATGGTCGGCGGCCCACAACATGTACGTCGAAAGTCTTGCGGAGCTCGGGCTTCCAGGCTTTCTCGGCCTGCTCGGCATGTTGGTGCCGAGTGTGACCCTCTGGTGGCGCGTGCGGGCCTATCCGCCGCGATCGGACGAGGAGTTGCAGTATCAGCGACAGGTGGAGACGGTCGCGGTGGCTGTCATCACATTTATGGTGGGCGCGGTATTCCTGAGCGCCACTTATAGCCCGATGGTCATGCTGCTTACCGCGCTCGGCATTGCGCTGCGCACGGTGCCGCCAGCGGCCCGATTCGTGGGGCGCGCTCGTCCCGGGCGTTCGTCACGGCGGCGCGCACGGGCGGCGCCGATCGCCGTCCCTGCCGGACTGACGCCAGGAGGCTGAGGTGTCACGACACTGGGCCGCCCTGATGTACCACGCCACGCCCGCGCGCCACGAGGATGCCGACTACTTCGCCGTGCCGGCACTGGCGCTGGCGCGGCAGCTGGCGTGGTTGCGGGACCGCGCCATCGCCGGGCGTTCGCTCGAGGCTGTGCTCGGCGACGGCGCCGAGTCGCCAGGCGTGGCCATCACCTTCGACGACGCGCAGCGGTCCAACTACGAGGTGGCCTTCCCACTCTTCGCCGAGGCGGGCATGACCGCCACCGTCTTTGTGGTGCCGGCGTGGGTGGGACGTACGGGGTACTGTACATGGTCGCAGCTGCGCGAACTGCAGGCCGGTGGCTGGTCCATCCAGTCGCACACGCAGACCCATCCCTTCCTGTCGACGCTCGACGCGGCCGCGGTGATGCACGAACTGGCGGACAGTCGTCGCGAGATCGAGGACAACGTGGGCGCACCGGTCATGACCCTCGCCCTGCCCAATGGCGACTGGCCGCAGCGGCGCTATCGCCATCTGCTGGAAGGGAGTGGATACCAGTACATCGCCACAAGCCGCTGGCACGCGAACGGTGACGCGGAACGGCGTCGTGGCGTCTTCGGTCGGTACACGGTACGCCGCGATACGCAGCCGGAGGCATTCGACGCCATGGTGACCGACCTTCCGGGGAAGCTGTCACGCGAATCGCTGCGGCTGGCCACCCTGTCGCTGGTGCGCCGTTCGCTCGGGGTTCGCCGGTACGGCGCGATTCGTCGCTATCTCGTGGATCGTCGCGCGGCCACATCGGCTGCCGGTGTGACGCCCCCGTCTTGACCATTCCTTTGCCCTGCAGATGAGCGAGAGTACGGCCCTTCAGGTTCGCGCAGTCTTCACCAGTGTCCTTGGTGTTCCGCACGAACGGCTTTCCGACGACGCGTCTCCCGACACGATTCCCTCATGGGACTCGCTGACGCACATCAACCTCATGCTGGCCATCGAAGGCGCGTGTGGGGTGCAGTTCGAGCCCGACGAGCTGATGGAATTACGGACCGTCGGTGCGGTGGTACAGCGGGTCATCGCCGCCCGTGGCTGATTCAGCACCCGGCGAGGTGACGTTGCTTCGCCACGGGCCCCCATTCACCGATGCCGCGGCGTACCATCGTCTGGCGCGTGAGCTCAAGGCCCGCAGCGGCCCGCGCCCGTTGCGCGTCGCACTGCTGGCGTCGTACACGCTGGGATTCATCGAGCCCTTCCTGCGAGTCGAGCTTGGCCGACTGGGCGTGGATGTCGACCTGTTCATTGGCGGGTACGGCGAGGTGGAGTCGCTGTGGCTCGATGAGTCGAGTGCATTGCACGCGTTCCAGCCCGAGGTGGTCGTCGTGGCCCTGCGGCTCGAGGACATGAGCCCTGACGCCGCCATCCGGGTCGTCGATGCCAGCGGAGCGTCGTTGCGCTCCGCCTTCGATGCGCTCGTCCAGCGCCTCTCCGCGTTGCTGCAGGCGCGAGCCGGCGACGGGGCGGGCGCCCGCTGGACCACGCTGGTGGCCAACTTTGCGCCAGTGGCACCGTCGCCATTCGGCGTGGGGGATGCCTCGGTCGCGGCGTCGCGCCAGGAGGCCTTCGCGGCGGCGAATCACGCGCTGCGTGAGTCGGTATCGGCGGTTGGTGGCGCCTATGTCTGGGATTATGCCGGACTGGTAGCGGCCCACGGCGCCGGCGCGTGGCGCGATGATCGTCTGTGGTTTCTCGGGCGCATCCCCGTGGCGGCGGCGCATCATCCCGCGACGGCGCAGCATCTCGCGCGAACCGTTCGCGCGGCCGTTCAGCCATCGGCCAAGGTGCTGGTGCTGGATCTCGACAACACCCTGTGGGGTGGGGTGGTCGGCGACGATGGCGTCGAGGCGCTCAAGGTGGGCGACGACTATCCGGGCAACGTGTTCAAGGCGGTACAACGCCACGCCCGTGGACTGCGCGACCGCGGTGTCCTGCTCGCCATCGCAAGCAAGAACGACGAAGTGGTCGCACGCGACGCCTTTGCGCGGCACCCCGAGTTCCTGCTGCGGTGGGATGATTTCGCGGCCCACGCCGTGAGCTGGGAGCCGAAGTCTGTCGGTATCGCGCGGATGGCCGAACAGCTGGGGCTTGGACTCGACGCGTTCGTGTTTCTCGACGACAACCCCGTCGAGCGGGCGGAAGTGCAGTCGAGGCTCCCCGCGGTGCACGTGATCGACGTCGAACCGTGGGGGTCGCTGCCTCGTGCACTGGCTGCGGCGCCGTGGTTCGACCAGTTGGCCGCCTCGGCCGAAGACCTGCGCCGGGCCAGCCAGTACGCGGAGGAACGTGAACGGCAGATGGTGGCGAGTGCATACGGTACGGTCGAGGAGTATCTCGCGTCGCTCGACCTGACGGCACAGGCCATGGCCACCACGGCGCTGGAGCGCCAGCGCGTGGCGCAGCTGATCGCCAAGACCAATCAGTTCAACCTTACGTTGCGCCGCCCGTCCGAGGCCCAGGTGACGGAGTGGATGGCCACGCCGGACACGCATCGCGTACTGCACATGCGGCTCGCGGATCGCTTCGGGGACCAGGGTATCATCGCGGCGGCCGTGCTGGCTCGCCACGACGAGACCGCCCGGATCGAGGTGTTCGTGATGAGCTGTCGCGTCATGAATCGCCGTGCCGAGCACGCATTTCTGTCGTTTGCCGCGGATGTCGCGCGTGCGTGGGGCTGCACGCGGCTGCTCGGCGAATTCGTGCCGGGGCCGCGCAACAGCGTCGTGGCGGATCTGTATCCTTCCCTCGGCTTCGATCCGGAGCCAGCCGCGACGGCGACCGACGCGGCGTGCTTCGGGATCAGGCTCACGGACGCGGCACTGCCGTGGCCGGCTGCGATTCGGCGCACCTGATGACCACCCGCCCGCAGCATCTCTTCAGCGTGGATGTGGAGGACTACTTCCAGGTCAGCGCCTTCGAGACGATCGCCCCGATCGCCACCTGGGATCGTTTCCCCACGCGCGTCGACACGAACACCCGCCGTCTGCTCGACCTGTTGGCCAAGCACGATGCACAGGCCACGTTCTTCACGCTCGGCTGGGTAGCGGAACGTTTTCCGGAGTTGGTGCGCGACATCGCCAGGGCCGGCCACGAGGTGGCTTCACACTCCTTCTGGCATCGTCGGGTGACCACGCTGACCCCGGACGCGTTTCGTGAGGACCTACGTCGGTCGAAGGCGGTGCTCGAGGCGGTCACCGGCGAAGCAATCACGGGCTACCGTGCTCCGTCGTTCTCCATCGTGCCCGGTGTCGAGTGGGCATGGGAGATTCTCGTCGAAGAAGGCTTCACCTACGATTCCAGCGCCTTTCCCATCGTGCGTCCGGGGTACGGCAACCCGGGCGCTCCGCGCGATCCCTACGTGATCCCAACACCCAGCGGCCCCCTGCATCAGTATCCGCTTGCCACCGCCTCGTTCGGTTCCATGCGGCTGCCGGGCGCCGGCGGTGGTTATCTGCGCATGCTGCCTCCGGCGCTCATGCATCGGGCGGTCCGGGAAGCGGCCGCGCGCCACGCTCCGGCGATGTGCTACATCCATCCCTGGGAGATCGATCCGGACCAGCCGCGCCTCGCCGCTGGGTGGCTGACGCGCATTCGTCACTACAGCGGGCTCGCGACCGCACACGCGCGACTCGATGCCCTGCTGGCGTCGGCCTCCTTTACCTCGGTGCGGCACTATCGCGCCAACGACTTGGTAGCGGCCTGATGTCGATCGACGCCGTGTCGTCGCCTTGGCGCATCGTGCGCGGCTTTGCCGATGATGGTGCGTGGGATGCGTTCGTGCGTGCCCAACCATCATGGACGCACTTCCATCTCTCAGGGTGGTCACGCGTCTTCCGCGACGTGCTGGGACACGAGGACTGCCGTCTTGCCGCGTGCGACGCGCAGGGACGTTTACGGGGCGTGCTCCCCCTCATGCGCATTCGGAGTCCCCTGTTCGGGCATTTCCTGGTCTCGATGCCCTTCGTGAACCACGGGGGGGCGCTCGGTCCCGATGACGTCGTGCAGGCGCTCGTGGCCGAGGCCGTGCGCTTGGCGGGCACTGATCACGTGGACCTGCTCGAGCTGCGCAGTCGCACTGTCCAGCCAATCGACCTTCCGGCGTCGCATCGCAAGGTTGCCGTCATTCTGCCGTTGCCCGAAACCCCCGAGGCGCTGTTCAAGGGGTTTCCCGCCAAGTTGCGGAGCCAGGTTCGCCGTCCGCAGAAGGAAGGCGTGACCGTGCGGTTCGGCCGCGACTGTGTGGCAGACTTCCATCGCGTGTTTTCGTCGCATATGCGCGACCTCGGCACTCCCACCCACGGCGTTCGTCTCTTCGAGGCCCTGGCCGATACCTTTGGCGACGAGGCGTGGGTTGGGGTCGCCTATCTCAACGGCGCCCCGATCGCCTGCGGCATGGGATTTCGCTGGGATCAGGAGTTCGAGATCACCTGGGCGTCGTCACTGCGCGCCTACAACCGCGTGGCGCCGAACATGCTGCTGTATTGGGAGTTCATGCAGCGGGCCCTGGCGGCAGGGTGTACCCGTTTCAACTTCGGGCGATCGACCCCCGGTGCCAGCACCCACAAGTTCAAGCTGCAGTGGGGCGGGCACGACGAGATGCTGCACTGGTATCAGGCGGCCAAGGGCGGGCGCACGGCCACCCCTAACCCCGAATCGGGCATGATGTCGTATGCCCCGCGCGTCTGGCGTCGCCTGCCGCTGCCGGTGGCCAATCGCCTGGGGCCGCTCGTGGTCCGGCTCATTCCCTGAGAGAAGACGACCATGTGCGGGATAGCAGGATTGCTGTGGCGTGACGGCCAGCGCGCCGGAGACGCCGCCCTTGTCGGGGCGATGTGCGATGCACTGCGGCATCGCGGGCCAGACGACGAGGGGGTGTGGGCCGACGGCCCCGCCGCCATCGGCATGCGGCGCCTGTCCATCATCGACCTCGCGGGCGGGCATCAGCCGATCTTCAACGAAACCGGCCGCATCGGTGTCGTGATGAACGGCGAGATCTACAACTACCAGGCGCTGCGGGAACAACTGCTGGCGCGCGGTCACGTGCTGCGCACGCACAGTGACACGGAAGTGCTGGTGCACCTGTACGAGGACCACGGCGAGCGCCTCGTGGAGCACCTGCGCGGCATGTTTGCCTTTGCCATCTGGGATGCCGATCGCGGCACCCTGCTGCTCGGTCGCGATCATTTCGGCATCAAGCCGCTGTACGTGGCGGAGGGGCAGGGATTCGTGGCCTTCGCCTCGGAACTCAAGGCGCTGGTTGCCGTGGGCGCCACGTCACGTGAGATCGACGGCGAGGCGCTCGATCTCTATCTGCAGCTGGGGTACGTCCCGGCCCCATGGAGCATCTTCCGGGACGTGCGGAAGCTGCCACCCGCGCACACCATGACCATCCACCGCGGCGAAGCACCGCAGCTGCGCCGCTTTTGGCAGCTGCCCACGGGCACGGCCGATCCGGGGGGCGATGTCGTCGCACTCGTGCGCGACGCGCTCGACGATGCGGTCGCCGCGCATCTAGTGGCCGACGTACCGATCGCCGCGTTCCTCAGTGGCGGCATCGATTCCTCAGCGGTGGTCAGCGGCATGGCCGGCATGGGCTACGCGTCGCGGGCCTTCACCGCGCGCTATCACGGCAGCGGCGCCGAAGGGACCGACGAGGTGCCGCTGGCACGGGCGCTCGCCGATCAGTACGGCCTGCCCCTTACGGTAGTCGATGTGGAGCCGGCGGTGCAGGACCTGCTGCGTCCCATCTGTCACGCGCTCGATGAGCCGCTCGCCGACGAATCGGCCGTGCCCACATGGATTCTGTCGCAGGCCGTGGCCGCGTCGTACAAGGTCGTACTGGCCGGAACTGGCGGAGACGAACTGTTCGGCGGGTATCGTCGGCATCGCGGGCTCGCACTGGCCGACAAATGGAATCACGTGCCGCCGCTGCTGCGCCGCGGCGTGAGCCGTCTGGCCCAGGCGATCCCCGAGCCCCGCGACGGCTCGCTGTCGATCACGCGACTCAAGCGGTTCGTCCGCGCCGGCAGTGGCACGCCGGTCGAACGGTATGCAGACTTCGTTGGACGGCTCGGACCGGCGGAGTTCACCGCCTTGCGCCCACAAGGTCGTGGCGATCGCCACACCGCACACTTCAACGCGCTCGGGGCACCCGGTACCGCCGATGGGGCGCTGCGCACGGCGCTGCGGATCGACTACGGCGGCTATCTGCCCGACGACATCCTCGCCCTCAGCGACCGGGTGTCATCGGCGCACTCGCTCGAGGTGCGCGTGCCGTTCGTCGACGTCCGGCTCGTGGAACGGCTCTTCACGCTGCCCGATCACTATCGCATTCGCGGGGCCGTGCAGAAGTGGGTCCTCCGTGAAGCGGTCCGGCCACGCCTCACACCGGCGCACTTCACGGCGCCCAAGCGTGGCTTCGTCGGACCAACTGCCTCGTGGCTGCGGAACGAAATGCGCGCGGCGTTGGAGGACGAGCTGTCCGCATCGCGCATGCGGCGGCTGGGACTCTTCGACGTGAGTGCGATCGGCGAGCTGCTGCAGGCGCACGCCACCCGTCGTGCGAACCACGAGAGCAC
This sequence comes from Gemmatimonas sp., assembly GCF_027531815.1. NCBI lineage: Bacteria > Pseudomonadati > Gemmatimonadota > Gemmatimonadia > Gemmatimonadales > Gemmatimonadaceae > Gemmatimonas > Gemmatimonas sp. Next base: position 459,457 of record NZ_JAPZSK010000004.1, read on the forward strand.
GTTGTGGGCGCTCATGGTGTTCTCGCTGTGGCATGGCCAGTACGTCGAACGGCAACCCTCGGGACTCCGCGTGACGGCCTGAGGTGTCACGCCTCACGGCGTCACACCGTGAGGCCGTAGAGCGACATGTAGGCAGATGTCATCGCATCGGCCGTGAACTCGCGGGTGAACGTCGCGCGTGCCCGCGCGCCGAGGGCCACGGCGCCGTCGGCGCGTCCCAGGCCGTCCAGCGTCTCGCAGAGGGCTCGCGCCAGCGCTGCGGCATCCGACGGTGGCACCAGGATGCCGGCCAGCGATGGGCCCAGCGCCGCCGGCATGCCACCAACGGCAGAGGCGACGATGGGCAGCCCCATCGACATCGCCTCCAGCAGCGCCAGCGGCAGCCCCTCCGACACCGAGGGGAGCACGAAGACGTCGAGCGCGCTGTAGAACGCCGCCATGTCGGAAACCATCCCCGGCATGTGCACCGACCCCCCGAGGGCCTGCTGCGCAACGATCGTCTCGAGTGCCGTTCGCTCGGGACCGTCGCCGCCGATCAGCAGGCGGGCACGGGGGTGCGCCGCCAGCACCTGCGGCCACGCGGCGAGGAGGACGTTCAGCCCCTTTTCCCACACGAGTCTCGCGGCCAGCCCGACGATGGGCCCGTCGGTGCGGCCAAACCAACGGGATCGCGTCTGCTCGCGCAACGCCGCGGTCACGGGAGCCACGGCGTTCACGCCATTGGCAATGACATGCAGCTTGTGTGGGCCGATGTGCAGGTGAGCGGCGAGTTGCTCCGCCAGCGGGGCGGAGACGGCGACCATCGCGCCAACAACGGAGGCGGCACACCGTTCGGCGATCATGATGTGTCGTCTGCCGGGCAGAACACGACCGTGGTCGGTATGCACGATGCGTCGTACGCCGCACCAGCGGGCGGACGGCGCACCGTAGATCAGCGGGGCCGAATTGTGCGTGTGAACCACGGTGGGGCGTACCTCGCGCAGCACCGGCACCAGGCGCCGCCACGCGAAGTAGTCCGGTGGTGATACCGGTACGCCCGCGAGGTGCACTGGGATCCCCATGTCCCGCAATTCCTCAGCCACCGCGCCCAGCTGCTTCATGGCGATCACGCTCGTGCGGATTTGCCGTGCTCGCAGCGTTCGGCACAGCGTGGCGATGGCACGCTCCATTCCCCCCATGCCCAGTGTTTCCACCACATGCACGACATGCGGCTCGTCCGGCGTCGCGGTGGTCGCGCTCATTCAAGGACCTCGGGGTTCATGACCCCGTCATCACCGCGGGTGACGTAGAGCTGTGCCGGCGTGAGGCCCACCTCGGCAAGCGCACTGGCGAGCGCCGGCGAGGCCAGACAGGCAAACGACGGCGGCGCTTCCAGAAAGCCTGCCGCGCGAAAGGCGGGGCGCCACTCCGGTGCGCTGTGATTTGCCACAAGCAATTGTGCTCCACCCTCGATCAACGTGCGAACCGCTGCTGTCACGACGGTGCTGGCGTTGGTGGGGTCCGCCAGCATGTCGTGCAGCATCCCCACGCGCAGTGCGCCATACGGACGATGGCGTGCACGCCGAAAGTCGAACTGCTGCGCGGCGAACCAGCCGAGGCGCTGACCGTGCCGTTCGACCGTCCAGAAGCCAACCCCCGGCGCCGACGAGGGGATCGCCCACGCCACCGTGCGTCGACTGCGGTCTGCGATGGCGGGATAGCTGCCGCGCAGCTGGTGAAAGAGCGCGTCCCACCCGTCGTCGGGATGGCGGTGCCGCGAGACCCGAATACCGCTCCGGGTCCCCGCCCCTCGCACGGCGCTCCACGCGCGAAACGCCCCGCGCGCGATTGGACCCGCACCACACTGGCGGAGCACTGATGCGGCGCGCCGGATACGAGGGCGCGACGCGAGTTGCGGCAGTTCCGTCAGTACGACCAGCGGATCGGCAGGGAGCACGTACGTGGGCACGACCGCCCCCGACCAGCGAAGGGCTTGCAGCAGCTTGGCGAACTGTCCCTGCAGGCCACCCATGCCCACCGCCAGCAGCGTGGGCAACTCGCGTTGGAGGTGCATGATCATGGCGGCCGGCACCCCTGCATAGCGTCGCTCCACCAGGCTTTCGGCCACCGGATACTTGATCCATCCCACCGGTATCGAACGATCGGACATCCACAGCCGGCTGCGCCGCAGGTAGACGCTGCCGCGAATCTCATCGCCGTCGGCGACGACGTAGTACGACTCCCGCGGCTCGTCCGGCTGGGCGGCGGGAACGACGTCCGGCGGATACACCGTGGTGTCCACACCGCCCGCCCTGAGGCGCGCGTTGAGCCGCGCGATGGCCTCGGCGTCGTCGGGGCGGGCCAGTCGGATCTGCAGCCCCATCGCGTCAGCGTCCCCCGTGCTGCCCGGCGTGGCGCTGAAGTCGCGGGAGGGCGAACCAGGTGAAGCGCAAATGCTCCGGGAGCGCGCGACGACGGTAGTGCGGACCGAACTGCCCTTCGTAGGGAACAGCGTCGACGGGCTCGCCGCGGGACAGCCGGTCGATTTGCCGGAGCACCACGTCGGTGCCCGCGGCGAATGCGCGACACCAGATGGTCACGTCATCGTCGTCACGGCCGAAGGGCACGCGCGCCACCGCCACAGCGCCACCGGTGTCCACGGTGGGGGCGACATGGTGCACGGTCACCCCGAGGTTGCCGAGGTCGCCATGGGCGAGCGCATGGAAGGTGCTCGCGTGTCCGCGATACTCCGGGAGCACGCCGCAATGGATGTTCAGTGCCGCCACGCGAGCCAGCTCGAAGGTCGCCCGGTTGAGAATCCCGGTGGCGTGCACGACCAGCAGATCCGGCGCCCAGTCGGTGATGAGTGCGCGTGCCTCGGCACTGTTGAGCGATCGGACTGTCCTGACCGGCACGTCGTTGGGCAGCGGTCGCGCTGGGGGAAGTATCCGGGCCACCGCGTCGCCCAGCGCCGAGGGGCGTGTCAGCCGATCGAACACCTCGTAGGCGAGCACCCACGCGGTGTGCCACCATCCTTCCCGTCGGGCGTTGCGCCGGAGATACCGGAGCCGGTCTCCCAACGAGCGGAATCGGTCCTCGTAGATCACCCCGGCCAACGCGTGCCGCTCCGCCAGCCTGCTCAGCAGGTGGCTCGTGAGAGGGTGCGGCTTGGACAGGACGACCACACGCACGGTGGGCGGGGGCACGGCGTCAGGCATCGGGGCGGGATCGCATGGCGGTGGAGATGTCGTTTAGAATAGCAGCGTATCTCCGCACAGGCAGAGAAACGTTCACGGGCGATCATGTCAGGACCGGATTCCATCACATCAGCTGAGGCGGCTCGTGGGCCGCAGGACCCGGAGGCACCGACAGGCGCGCAGCCGCCGGTGATCGTCATCGCTGACGATTGGGGGCGCCATGTATCGACGACCCAGCACCTCTTCCGTCGCATCGTGCGCTCCCACGACGTGATCTGGGTGAACAGTTTTGGTCACCGAAGGCCGCAACTGACCTGGTACGACTTCCGCCGGGCACTGTCGAAGGTCGCGAAGATGTTGTCGGCGCGGAAGGCGCCGCCCACTGACGGGGAGGGCCCGCGCCTGATCATCAATCCGCGCGCCCTGCCATGGCACAACGTCGATTGGGTCAGGCGCTGGAACCGGGGCGTCGTTCTCGCCGACGTGGAGCGGGCGCTTGCCGCCGTCGCGCCGGGACGCACGCCCATTTTCGTTACCGCCACGCCGCTCGGTGCCGATCTCGTCGGTGCCTTCGGCGAGCGCGCCGCCGTGTACCTCTGTCTCGACGACTACGACCAGTTGCCGGGCGTCGAGCGCAACCTGCTCGTACCGTACGAGGCGCGACTGCTCGCGCGGGTGGACGCCACGATCGCCACGGCGGAAAGCCTGACACACAGCAAGCGCCCCGCGTCGGGCCGCACGCTGCATCTCCCGCAAGGCGTGAACTACGCCCACTTCGCGACCGCACGGGAAGTGCCGACGGAGCTGGCCGCCCTGCCGCGACCCATCATCGGCTTTGCTGGTGGCGTGGGACCGGTGATCGACCGCGGGCTGCTCCAGGCCGTTCGCAATCGTTTTCCCTTGGCGTCCATCGTGCTGGTCGGGATGCATCAGGAGGAGATCGATCCGGCCGCCTGGCCCGACGGCACGCACTTCCTCGGTGCCCGCAGCTACGATGTCCTGCCGGCGTACGTGCAGGCGTTCGACGTGGGGCTGGTGCCATATGTCCACAACGCGCACACGGCCGCCGTCGACCCGTTGAAGGTGCTCGAATACCTGGCGGCGGGGATTCCGGTGGTGTCCACCGGCCTGCGCGAGGTGAAAAAGTACGCCACCGTGGTCGAGATCGCAGACGGTGGTGAGGCATTCGCCGACGGTGTGGCACGGGCCCTGAACGCTCGAACCCCCGCGGATCGGGCCGCGCGGCAGGCCGTGGCGGCACAGCACACCTGGGAGCGGCGGGTGCAAACGTTCCTCAGCTATATCGACGACCTGCCGTCTCGACGGTCGCCCGGGTAACGCAGATCGCCTCCCGCGCCGCCTCGGATGATTACGGCCGCGTGAGCACCGCCTGCAACGATCGCGCCGCATCGGCGCAGTCCCGTGGCCCACACGGGGTGCTGATGGCGACGAACTCCGACGGCGGGCTGCCGGTGATCCCGGCAGGAATCTCGAGCAGCTTGGCCTTCATCGATTGCGTGGTGCTGACCCCCGCCACCCGGTACCAATACCACACCAGCCGGACCCCGTCCCTGTGGCGCACGATGGCCTGACGAACAAGTCGCATAGGAAGCGTGGAGAACGCGGTGACTTGGTCGGTCAGCACCTCCACGCTGTCACCGAGATGGCGGTCCGTTCCGATGAGTTCGCCACCCTGCCGCTGGTCCGTGAAGATGACCCGGTCGATCTGTATGGGTGTCGCGCCGTCGCGCACGAGCGCCTGCAGGTGTCGCTGACCGGAAATCGCGCTCGGCGTCCACTGGCCGGGCCGCGCCGTTGTCGGCGCGTTCGCCAGGGCAACGGTCGGGAACTCCGGGAGCGTCGCAGGCGCGGCCGCTCGCGGTCTGGCCTGTAACGCCAACGCCAGCGCCGGTCCGGTCAGGCAGGCGAGCGATGCGCCGGCGACCACCCGCCAGTCCACGTGGCCGATCGGCGACGGCACGACGCGCTCGTGCGGCGCGTGGGGCCAGCGCTGCTCCGCTCTGGCGGCGATCCACAGCCAAAGGGGCTGCACCGCCGCAAAGATCACCCAGCCGTACCAGCCATGGTCGTTGATCAGGGGGTGCTGCATGTTGGTCCAGTGACCTACAAGGATGAGCCCGAATACGCGGAGCCAGTTCGTCACCAGGGACAGCAGCACCGCCGACAGCACGATCACGACGGCGGCCTGTCGAGAGGTGCGCATGAGGCTCACGTACATGGCGGCCAGGCTGATGCTGGCGGCGAAGAAGGCCGACCCCGCGCAGCCGTCGGCCACCTCGAATAGCCCTTCCGGGATCCGAATGAAGGTACCCGTGATTTCGGCCTTGAGTCCCCAGGCGGCCAGCAGCAGGGCATTCGCCGATACCGTGACCGACTGGAGGAGCGGCACGAATGCCGTCAGCAACGGAACGGCGAGGAGCAGCATAACCGCGGCCGCGGCCACCACCGGACGTGCCCCGCGCCCGAACACCGCCAGCGCCCAGCTCGCAAGGATGAGCGGCAACATGGTCTGGTGCACGATCTGCAGCAACGCGATCTGGCCAAGCAACCAGCCCAGCGACAGGGCGAGGGCGACACCGACCATCGCCCACCACGGACAGACGCGCCGGGCGATCTCATGACGCCTCGACCACACCAGCCAGAAGCCGTAGGGCGCGATCAGGAAGCCATGCGAGTAGAAGTCGTTCCACGCAACGAACAGGCTGCGCCACGTCGAGGCGAACCCAGCGGCAACCACGGTGAAGACCAGAACGACAATGGGAACGGGCATGCGCTACACGATTAGGGGAGACGCGTCCTCCGAGCAGCGCGAGGCGCTGAGCGGTGCCTCGCTGGCCGGTGGCGGACGCTCACGGACAGAGACGGCAGGGGTCGCGAGGCGGTCACATCGGTGACGCACCCGCGAGGCCGTGCATTGGCCTACGGCTGCTTCGAGAGCACCCGCACAATGTGGCGAAGGTCCTGCTCGCGAACATGCCGGTGGGTCGGGAGCGTGTGCGTGAAGGCCGCCAGCTGACGGGCGCCCGGCATGTCGCGGCGTCCCAATATGCGCGCGGCGATTTGTTGATACGCATCCAGCGGGCGCGGGTACGAACGCACGACCCCCAGTCGGTGCAACTGCGCCGCCCGCCCGGGATCGACGAGCACCGGAACGCGCAGCGCACCGGACAGCGATGACGGATGCGGCGCCGGCAGCGATACCTCGCGACACCCCTCGAGCGCGTCCAGATACTGCCGCTCGTGGCGGCGGCGGGCCTCGGCAGCCCGTGCCGACTGCTGGATGGCGGTGGCGAGCAGCGCCAGCGCACTCCGACTGATGGGCGTCGGCGGTGCGGGGGCGTGGTAGCGCGTTTCGCCGAGTCCGAGCGCCGGTATGCCGGCGGGAATGCCGTACAGCGTCGGATGCGACAGCAGCTGCGTAATCACGGTGGTGACGGCATGGCGCAGTTCCCCCAGCCGCCCCGGCGCACGCGCATCGACCGGCAGGGGGTCGTCCACTGGTGGCGTGGGGCCCAGCAGGATGCCACCGCCGCCAGCATTGTACCCCTTACCGCGACCGAGGCTCAGAATGGACCAGTCGGCCAGATTGCCGGCGCACACGCCGTTCCAGCAGGCGTCGGCTCCCTGCGCCGCGTCTTCGATGACGATGGCGCCGGTCTCAGCGGCGAGTGCACGCGCCGTATCGAGATTGGCCGTGCGTCCATACGCGTGAATGACCACCACATGGCTCGCGCCACCCGCGAGCGCTTCAGTCAGCGACGCGAAATCTGGCTGGAGCGTATCGGGCTCCACGTCGTAGAGCAGGATGTGGGCGTTGGCGGCAATGGCCGCTGTCCCGAGATCGGGGCAGCCGTAGGCCGGGAGCGCGACCACGGGTTGGTGCGCTCGCCCTGGCGCGGCGCTTGCCGAGATCGCCATCGCCAGCGCCGAGGTGCCGCTGTCGGTCAGGGTGATGGAGCGATCGGGAAAGCGCGCCTCCAGCACCGCTCTGGCGTCCGCGTCCAGCTGTTGCCGGTCGCGCCAGGCCGCACCGAGCGACGCCAGCAGGGCCGTCAGAGGGAGTGGGAAGTGAACCGGGGGCAGGTGGCGTGTCACGGCGCAGGCAAAGGGTTGAGGCGGTCTGCAAGTTGCTCGCACTATCCCCGTGCGTCCATGCTTACAGCTGGGTCATGTGTCTTTTCTGTGCGCAAGCGGAGGGGAGCGGTGGAAGGGTTTGGGTGGTTTCTGGTGGCGCTGCCGATGGTCCTGGGCGGGTACGCCTTCGTGGTGTACCCCCTGCTGGTGAGCCTTTGGGCGCGCCTGCGTCCGTTGTACACCCTGCCTCCGGAGCCGGCCGAGTGGCCGCTCGTCACCATCCTCATCGTCGCCTACAACGAGGAGCGGCGATTGCGGCGCACGCTCGAGAAAGCCCTCGAAACGGAGTATCCTTCCGACAAGCTCGATGTACTGGTCGTCTCCGACGCGTCGACCGACGGAACCGATACGCTGGTGCGTGAATTCGGCGACGCGCGCGTACGTCTGCTGCGCATGCCGGAGCGCAAGGGCAAGGCGGCCGGTGAGAACGCGTCGTCAGCGCACTTGCGTGGCGACATCGTGGTCTCCATCGATGCGTCGATCCTCATCCCGCCTGGCTCGCTCAAGCCGCTCGTGCGTGCGTTGCTCGACCCGGCGGTGGGACTTGCGTCCGGTCGCGATATCAGCATCGGCGACGAAACCCGTGAGGGGAACAAGGCGGAGTCGTCGTACGTCGGCCTCGAAATGCAACTGCGCGCCATGGAAACGCGCGTGCATAGCATCGTGGGGGCCAGTGGCTGCTTCTATGCGGCGCGTCGCCACCTGCATCAGGTGCAGCTGCCGGAGGAACTCGCGCGCGATTTCGCGGCGGCCAGCGTGGCGCGCGCCCACGGCTATCGGGCGGTGTCGGTGGACGAGGCGACCTGTCTCGTCCCCCGGACGCCCACGCTCAAGGCGGAATTGCGACGCAAGAGCCGCACGATGGGCCGCGGACTCGACACCTTGCTGTTCCTGCGGGGCATGATGAACCCCTTCCGCTACGGTAGCTACGCGTGGATGATGGCATCGCACAAGCTGGTGCGGTGGATGCTGTTCCCGGCTTTTCTGGGATGGATCATCGGGCCGTTATTCCTTCTCGAGCGCGCGCCGTGGGCGCTGCTGCTGACCGCCGGGATGCTGGTGGGGCTGTTTCTCGCCAGACTGGTGCTCACGTGGCCCGACGATCGCAAGCTGCCGAAGCTGGTAGCGTTTCCTGGCTATGTCTTCATCAGCATCGTGGCCGGCTGGAAGGCGTGGCTGCATCTGCTCAAACAGGAAAAGAGCGCGATGTGGGAGCCTACCCAGCGACCGGTCGCCGAGGCCCCACTGGCCTGACAGGCGTCAGTGGCCGACTGGCTTGATGCCGCGGACCCGACGCTTGGCGGCGACAAGACCGCGACGCAGCACCGGCGGCAGTACCGCCAACCCGAGCAGCAGCAACGCCCGCAGCGACGGGGCGAGGCGGAGTGACTCCCAGGCGTGCGTCATGGCGGCGCGCGCATCGGTATCGAGTGCTGCGCGGGCCAACTCCCGCAGTTGTACGGGGCGTTCCGCGTCCATCTTGCGGCGATAGCTCGCGGGATAGGCCTCAGGCGCGCGCCGCATGAGGTCGTGCAGTGCGAAGAAGCCATGCAGCATGGCCATTCCGTCCTTGTGACTGTTGCTCTCGTGCACCACCCACTTGATCAGGGGGCGCTGGACGAAAACGAGTGCACCGTACTTGAGCACGCGCAGGAAGCAGCCGGTGTCCTCCCAGCGTCGGGTACGCACGTCGAACGCGCCGGCCTGCACGAGCACGTCACGACGGACCATCGACGCACTCGGCATGAGAAACCACCCCGTCATCGCGAGCTCGTCGAAGGCTCGGCGATGCAGGACCATGTCGCCGTCCCGCTCGTCGATGGTGAGCCGATCATAATGCACGACGCCTCGGGACGCGTAGGACGGGATGAGCACCTCCCCACTCGGAGAGACCGCGGCGCAATCGGCGGCAATCAGCACCGCCTCGGGGAAACGGAGTGCCGCCTGCCACTGCAGCTCCAGCTTGTTCGCGACCCACATGTCGTCGTGATCGAGAAACGCCACCCACGGCTGCGTGGCGGCGGCGATGCCGGCATTGCGCGCCGCCCCGATGCCCCCGTTCGCCTGGCGCACGACGGTGACGCCACAGCGCTCGGCCACGGCGGCCGAGTCGTCCGTGGACCCGTCGTCCACGACGATGATCTCGGACGGCTGGACCGTTTGCGCGTGTACGGAGGCAATGGTATCGGCGAGGAAGCGCGCACCGTTGTACGTGGGAATGACCACGGAGATCGCGGCCGTCGGGCCGGTGCTAGACTCCCGCAAGGTCTCGCACCCGTTCGACCCACATGCGCGGCAGCCCCAGGCTGGCCGTCATGCTCACAGCCACGTGGCGCGGACTGCGATACCACCGAAGGCCTTTCCGCAGCAGCAGGCGGTCGGACTCCGCACGAAGGAACAGCTTCAGCGCGTTCTCGAAATGCACGGCGCGCCAGAAACGGCGGCCAGATTCGTGAACAACGGGGAATGTCAGGACCTTCTCGGCCATCAGACAGTGCGTGTGCGCCAGTCGCGCGCTGGTGACCGCGTCGGGAGACTCGAACAGCGTCCGCGCGAGCGATCCGTCCACGATTCGGTATCGAGCCAGACTCTCGGGCACGAACGCGAACGGACCGAGATTTGCCAGTCGCAACCACATGTCCCAGTCCTCGTACATCAGGCGCGAATCAAAGGCGCCAGCCGCATCGAGTGCCGCCTTGCGCATGAGAACGGTGGGGGCCGGAATGAAGTTGCCCACGGCGAGATCATTCAGCAGGGCGCCGCTCCGCGGGACGAACCCCGGCCGATGCATGGCGATGAAGCTGCACCCCAGATCGCGCGATGCGGCATCCATGCAGGCCGCATCGCTGAACGCCATGGTCGCATGCGCCGGGGCGTCGTCGAGCGCTGCAACGAGACGTTCCAGGAGGACGGGCTGCCACACATCATCGGTCGCCACGCGTATCACCAGGGCGCCGCGTGTGACCGCTAGTGCCGCGTTGAGCGCGCCCGCGACCCCTTGGTTGGTCTCCAGCGCCAGCACCCGTGTCTCCGGCCGACAGCGCGCTACCCACTCGCGAATGCGCTGGACCGAATCATCCGTGGATGCATCATCGACAATGATCAGTTCGAAGTCGCGAAACGTTTGCGCCTCGACGGAATCGAGACATTCGACGAGAAAGCGCGCATGGTTGAAGCACTGCGCGATGACGCTGACTCGAGGCATCAGCGAGCTGGCTCGTCGAAGGTCTCCGCATCGCGGACATAATGCTGCTGCGCGGTCGCGAAGTCGTGGCTGGCGATCACCAGATACAGCGAGTCGTCGCGCAGGACCTCGATGTCGATCCATGTACCCGGTGGGAACACGGCAAGGTGCGCAGGATCATCGAGGACCGTGACGTCCGTGGCGCCGGCATACCGGGCAATAACGCGGACTGCACCGCGAAGGCAGGCAATCGCTTCGTGGACGATCGTATTGGCATGCCCCGCGCGTCGGTCTCCGCGGTGGATATCGTCCACCCAGAACACGCGGACGGCGTCGAACGGCAAGGCCGCAATCATGTCGAGCGACAGCAAACAGCCTTGCCGTTCGGGGGTACGGTGCACCGGAAGGTGAATGTGCTGCACAAAGGCGTCGGACATTGCAGGATCTGCAATAGGATCAGGTCGAGGGAACAGCGGGCGGACTCTTTCGCAGTTTCTTCACAAGCCAATTACGGGCGTCGGCGACGACACCCGACGGGGTGAACCATAGCGCCGCGCCCGTCACGATCGCACCGGCCGCTGTCAAAATCAACAGAGTAAGCATCGGCCCAAGTTTCCCGGGGAGGAGCAGGCGGAGCGGCAGCAGGACGCCGGTCATGGCGGCGGAGGCCAGCGCAGCGGGCCGCAGGAAGCCGAAGAACTGCCACCAATTGGTTTCGGATACCACGAGGGCCCCCTGTACCGTAGGTAGGGCCACGACGAGCACCACCAGGACCGACGCGGCGGCCGCACCGGTCAGGCCGGCGAGCTTGATTCCGGCGAAGTACGCCACCGCGGCAACGGGTACCGCAAGTACACTGGCCAGCGATGTCTGGCGCAACTTGTTCGTCATTTGGCACACCTGCGTGGCGATCATGGAGGCGGTCCAGATCATCACGGAGACGCACAACCACCGCGTTGCCGGGACGGCATCCGTCCACTGGTCACCCAAGATGATCGGCACCGCGAGATCTGCCGTCAGGATGAGACCAGTCAGCGGCACAGCCACGGCAAGAAAGGTCGCCTCCGTGAGACTGCCGAACAGCATGCGTAGGCGTGACAGGTCGTCTCGTGCCGCCACCAGATGCCCCGGAGCGACCGATGTCACCACCGTCACCAGCTTCTCGATCGGGACGTAGGCCAGGGTGCGGGCAGCGGAAAGACTGCCCGCGGCGCCGGCGCCCAGCATGCGCCCCAGCAGCCACAGATCGAGGTTCCGATAGGTCTGCCACGCGAGAGACCCCATGAGGACCAGACGCGCGCGTCCGAACACGCCTACCGGAACGCCGCGCGGATCGAAATCCGGGCGAACAGGGCGAACGCGCCAGAGCATGATGGTGTTGACGATGGAACCGGCGAGCTGTCCGAGTGCGAGAGACCAGAACCCGAATCCTGCAATCGCCAGAGACAGCACGGAGATCGTCTGCACCAGGGAGCGCACCAGATCACAGGTGGCGATCTGGGGGTACTTGAGCTCGCGCGACGCCAATGCGCCGGGTACGACGCGGGCGAAGTCCGCGACCGTCACGAACGACAGCACGATGGCCACGCCGGCCACGGCGTCGTTGCGGAAGAACAGGGCGGCCGCGGGGCCAAGCCCCGCGAGTGCTACGCCCGCAACGAGGCCAATGGTTATTGCCAGACCATGCAGTTTGCGGTGCACGGCCCGGGGCAGTTCGTCGCCCAGAACGATTGCCCCCGCGAGTCCGAAATCAGCGAGCACCGAAATCCAGACCGCGACCGTCCCGGCGAGTCCGGCAATGCCGTAATCCTCTCGTGACAGCAGTCGGACAAGGAACAGCGTCGACGCCCAGCTGAGCAGCTGGGCCGTCCATCGCAGGACGGCCGTCCACGCGAGTCCGGCGCGCATGCTTGTGGGTTGAGTCACCGGTCTTCGGCCCGGACGCGGCGCCCCGGCGTGGAGGGCGTCGGCGCCCCGTCTGTGGACATCATCGGGAAAGTGGAATCCGTGGCGTAGCCAACGCGGAGGATTGACGCCGTATGCAGCACGGGAATTCATTGAGGATAACGGCGCAGGCGCCGGGGCGCCCACGGTTGCGTCGAACATGCGGCACCCGTCTACCTGACGACTGCCGTGTTCCCCTGACAACAACAAACATCTATCCATGGCCGCTACGGGACAGCCGACCATCGAGGTGCCCTTTTACGACCTCTCGGCCCTGCACCGGCAGATCCGTCCGGAGCTGGACGCGGCCTATCGTGACGTGCTCGATGAGGGCCAGCTCATCCTTGGGGCGCATCTCGCACGATTTGAGCAGGCATTCGCCCGCTACTGTGAGGTGCCGGCGTGTGTCGGGGTTGCCAATGGGCTCGACGCGCTACAGCTCATTCTGGAGGCATTCGGCATCGGCCACGGCGACGAAGTGTTGGTCCCGGGCTGCACCTTCATTGCCACGTGGCTGGCCGTCACGCGCGTGGGCGGCACGCCGGTTCCGGTCGACGTGCACCCCCAGAGCTGCAACATGGACCCCGCAAAGGTTCGCGACGCCGTGACCCCCCGTACACGGGCCATCATTGCGGTGCATCTCTACGGCCAGCCGGCGGACATGACGGCGCTGCGCACCCTCGCCGACGAGTACGGGCTCCGGCTCATCGAGGATGCCGCGCAGGCACACGGGGCCCGGTGGGCGGGGCGCCGCGTGGGTGGGCTCGGGCACGCTGCAGCGTTCAGCTTCTACCCCGGAAAGAACCTTGGCGCGCTGGGCGACGGCGGCGCCGTCACGACGAACGATCCGGCTCTGGCCGAGTCCATTCGTCGTCTTCGCAACTACGGCGCGCAGGTCAAGTACCAACATGAGTCGGTCGGCGCCAACTCTCGACTCGACGAGCTGCAGGCGGCGTTCCTGCACGTAAAGCTGCCTTACCTCGACGGATGGAACGCTCGGCGCGCGCATATCGCCGAGCGCTACCGTCAGGCGCTGGCAACGACGCCGCTGATGCTCCCCTGGGTTGCTCCCGACGCGGATCCGGTTTGGCATCTGTACGTGGTACGGCATCCCGAGCGCGACCGCTTGCGCGCGGCATTGACGGACGCCGGGATCGAGACGAGTGTGCATTATCCACGCAATCCCGGCGACCAGGCCGCCTACGCGCATCTCCCCATCGATCGCGCACGGCTTCCGGTGGCCCAAACGTTGCCGAATGAACTGCTTAGTTTGCCGATATCACCCGTCATGACCGACGACCAGGTGGCAACGGTGATTGGCGCTCTCCAGGCCGTGTTGTACTGACCGCCCGTTCATCGCCCAGGACTTTCCAATGACTCGTGGTATCATTCTCGCCGGCGGCTCCGGTACCCGTCTATATCCCGTTACCCGGGCTGTCAGCAAGCAGCTGCTGCCGGTGTACGACAAACCGATGATCTACTATCCGCTGTCGACCATCATGCTGGCCGGCATCCGGGAGATTCTGATCATCACCACGCCGCGGGACTCCGCTGCCTTTCGTGATCTCCTGGGGGACGGGTCCCAGTGGGGGCTGAGTATAGCGTACGCCACCCAGCCGCAGCCGAATGGGCTGGCGGAGGCGTTCCGCATTGGGCGGCCGTTCGTTGAGGGGCACCGTTCGTGCCTGGTGCTCGGGGACAACCTGTTCTACGGCCATACACTCGCGACATCGGTCCAGCGGGCCGCCGCCCAGCCTCACGGTGCGACCGTCTTTGCCTATCGCGTGGCCACACCGCAGGCGTACGGTGTGGTCGAGTTCGATGCGGCGGGGAAGGCCATCTCGATCGAAGAGAAGCCGGCGCATCCCAAATCGAATTACGCGGTCACCGGCCTCTACTTTTACGACGAGACGGTGGTGGATATTGCTGCCGACCTCAAGCCGTCGGCGAGGGGCGAGCTTGAAATCACCGACGTGAACGCGGAGTACCTGCGCCGGGGGTTGCTGACGGTGGAGATGCTCGGCCGTGGCAGCGCCTGGCTGGATACCGGCACCCATGAATCGCTGGTGCAGGCCGGGCAGTTCGTGCAAACGGTCGAGCGGCGGCAAGGGCTCAAGATCTCGGCGCCCGAGGAAGTCGCTTTCCGCATGGGCTTCATCGATTGCTCCCAGTTGCTGCGCCTGGCGGATGGCCTCGGCAAGAGCGACTACGGCACCTACCTGCGCCAACTCGCCGAAGATCACACGAAATGATTCACTGCCAGCCCACCGCACTCCCCGGCGTGGTCGTCGTCGAAGCCTCGGTCCATCGTGATGACCGCGGGTTCTTCCTCGAACTGTTCCACGCGGAGAGCTTCGCCGAGGCTGGGCTTCCGTCGACCTTTGCGCAGAGTAATCACAGTCGTTCGGTCCGCGGGACCCTGCGTGGGTTGCACTATCAGCTCGAGCAACCGCAGGGCAAGCTCGTGCGACCGTTGTCCGGGTGCATCTTCGACGTGGTGGTCGATGTTCGACGCAGTTCACCCCACTTCGGGCAGTGGGTCGGCGTGACGCTCGACGCCGGTGATGGGCGCGCCGTGTATGTGCCCCCGGGCTTCGCGCACGGTTTTCTCGTGCAGAGCGATGTCGCCGACCTGTGGTACCAGTGCACGACCACCTACCATCACGCGTCCGATCGCTCGCTCGTCTGGAACGACCCGGACATCGCTATCGCGTGGCCGCTGCACGGTCAGGTCCCGCTGCTCTCCGCGAAGGACGCCAGTGCGCCCACGATCCGCACGGCCACCGTGTACCCGTGAGCGACTCCCGTCCGTTCCACGTCCTGCTACTCGGTGGGTCTGGACAGGTTGGCCGGGCCATCCAGCACCTCATGCCCCGCCATTGGGTGGTCGAGGCGCCGTCCTCCCGTGAGGTTTCGCTCTGCGATCCCGTTGCGCTCGAGGCGCATGTCGAGCGGCGGGCACCCGCACTGATCGTGAACTGTGCCGCCTATACTCGGGTAGACGATGCCGAGACCGACGAGGGCGCGGCCGCGCTCGTGAACCGGGAGGCGCCGGCGGCGATGGCGCGGGCCAGCAGCCGCTGCGGCGCGCGTCTCGTGCACCTGTCCACCGACTACGTCTTCGACGGAACGGCGGCCCCGTACCAGGCGGACGCCCGCACGGCGCCATTGAATGCCTACGGAAGAACGAAGCGCGACGGGGAGGTGCTGGTGCTGAAGCACGCCGCGGGGGCCTCAATCATTCGGACTGCCTGGGTGCACTCCGGGTCTGGCACCAGTTTCGTGGCGACCGCCACGCGCCTGCTGGCTCGCGGGACGTCCATGAAGGTCGTGGACGACCAGATCGGCACTCCCACGGCCGCCGAGACCGTGGCGGAAGCTGTCATCCGAGTGGCGGCTGATCCGGAGATCACGGGTATTCAGCATGTGACCGATACTGGCGTGGCGTCGTGGTACGACGTCGCGTGTTGCGTGGCTGATGCGCTGCGGAGGACGGGCCATTTACCCATCGGTGCCGAGGTCACGGCCGTCTCAAGTGAGGCCTTCCCTCGACCCGCGAAACGTCCCCGCCTTTCCATTCTGGATACGCACGCGACGCGTGATCGTCTACGCTGGGAACCGCCTCACTGGCGTCACGGTGTCATCCGCTCAACCGAGCAATGCCTGTCGCTCCTGCACAGCGATCGGAGTCCGCATGTCTGAAGTCGAAAGTCGCGCCCCGAAGCGCCTCCTCATCACTGGTGGCGCCGGCTTCATTGGCGGCAACTTCGTGCATCATTGGGTGGCGGCGCACCCGAACGATCGAGTAGTGGTGCTCGACGCACTGACCTACGCCGGTAATCGCGCCACCATCGCGTCGCTGATCGACACGCAGCAGATCGAATTCGTGCACGGCGACATTGCTGACGCCTCCCTCGTGTCCTCGCTGCTGGCCAGTCACGCCATCGACACCGTCGTGCACTTCGCCGCAGAATCGCACGTGGATCGTTCGATCGCCGATCCGGCCGCGTTCATCCGCACCAACGTGGTTGGCACCCTCACCCTGCTCAGCGCGTGTCGACAGGCGTGGCAACAGCAGGGCGTCTGGCGCGAAGGCGTGCGTTTTCATCACGTCTCCACCGACGAAGTCTACGGAACGCTCGGACCGGACGACGCCGCCTTCACGGAGCGTACACCCTACGCCCCCAACTCGCCGTATGCCGCCAGCAAGGCGGGTTCGGATCACCTCGTGCGCGCCTGGATCCATACCTACGGCATGCCGGCCACCATCAGCAACTGCTCGAACAACTACGGGCCGTTTCACTTCCCGGAGAAGCTGATTCCGCTGATGATCGTGAACGCGCTGCACGGGAAGCCGCTTCCGGTATACGGCGATGGCCTGCAGGTGCGCGACTGGCTCTTCGTGGAAGACCACTGCCGCGCCATCGCGCTCATGCTGGAGTCGGCCCTGGCCGGCGAGACGTACAACGTGGGTGGACGGGCCGAGCACGTGAACATCGAGATCGTGAAGTGGGTGTGTCAGCTGCTCGACACCCGCTTTGCGGCTGACGCCGACCTGGCACAGCGCTTTCCCGATTGTCCGGCTGCCATGGGCTCATCGTGCGCGTCGCTCATCACGCACGTGACCGATCGCCCCGGCCACGATCGCCGGTACGCCATCGATCCCACCAAGATCGCCACGACGCTGCGCTTCGAACCCACCGAGTCCCTACCGTCCGGCCTCGCCCGTACCGTGGACTGGTACCTGGCGAACGAGGCGTGGTGGCGCGGCGTGATGGACGGCAGTTATCGCCAGTGGATGCAGGACCAATACCAGATGACGTAACCTGCGCCGCCCGCAGCCTTCAACTCACCCGTTTCGTTCGCTTCTTCAGGAAGTCCATGAGTACGAACTGCCCCAGGCTCATGGTGTTCGTGAAATAGGCCTTGCCTCGACTGATCTGGCTCATCTGCTTCACGAACTCCACCAGGGCCCGGTCGCGCGCCAGCATAAAGGTGTTGATCATGATGTTGCTCTTGCGGCAGGCGGCCACCTCGCGCAGCGTCTCGGCAATCACATACCCGTCGAGCCCCATGCTGTTCTTGTAGATGCGCCCGTCGGGCAGGCTGAGCGCGCTCGGCTTGCCGTCGGTGATCATGATGATCTGGCGCATGTCCTTCTTCTGCGCCATGAGAATGCGTCGCGCCAGCTTGAGCCCTTCGGCCGTGTTGGTGTGGTAGGGCCCCACCTGGGCCTTGGCGAGCGTGGCAATGGGAATCTCCTCGGCGCTGTCGTGGAACAGGACAACGCGGATCGTGTCGCCGGGGAACTGCGTCTTGATGAGGTGCGTCAGCGCCAGCGCCACCTTCTTGGCCGGCGTAAACCGGTCCTCGCCGTACAAAATCATGCTGTGTGACGTGTCCAGCATGAGCACGGTGGCGCAGCTCGAGCGATACTCACTCTGGCGCACCATGAGGTCCCGGTAATCGAGATCGATGGGGACATCGAGTGAGCCGGTGCGCCCCAGGGCGTTCGCCAGCGTCGCCGGCACGTCCAGGTTGAGCGTATCGCCGAACTCGTACGGCTTGCTCCAGGCGTCACTTTCGATGCCGGTGGACAATTGCGGGGTATCATGGCTGCCCAGGCTGGACTTGCCGAAGCTGCCCAGCAGATGTCGCAGCGTCTTGAAGCCCAGAAAGTCGACGCCCTTGTCGGTCAGGTTGAACTGCACGTCACGCGCCGCCGCCTGCGCAATGGATCCCTTCCCGGTGACGGGCTGATGACCGGCGGGCACATTCGCGCCCTGATCGGTGGTGAGGAACCCGTCCTGAATGAGGCGCTGCACCAACCCGTCCAGCAACTCGGCCAGCTTCTCCTCGCTCACCTCATCGCCCTCGCCGCGCAGCGCCTGGAGCATCTCCGGGGTGAGCTGGCCGCTCTCGATGAGCGCGCGGAGGATGGCCTCCTTGAGCGACTCCACCGACCGGTCGGCATCTTCGCCGGGGTCCCCCCAGTACCCCTGGTCCCCCCCGGCGAACCCTGACTGCAGCAGGAAATCGGCGAGTTGGTCGAGCAGCGACTGCAAGTCGACGGCGTCGGCCAGCTGGGGATTGAACTTGGTGTACGTATGGAACCGCATGGGGCATCTCCGGAAAGGTCGCTACGTTGCAGCACATACTCTACGCACGATACCCGGCGCGCGATCCCGATTTTTCCCGAAACTGCTCCCGCTTTGCGCTCCACCCGGCATCCCGTTCCTGCGTGACCGCGCCCGGACCAGCCGCTTCGGTGCCCCTGACGGCGCCGAGAGCATCGGCCAACCCCTTCCGCATTCTCCGGCGCCACCGGAGTTACCGCATCTTCTGGATCGGGCAGACGCTGTCGCTGGTCGGGTCGTGGATGCAGGCGATGGCCGTCGGGTGGCTCGCGCTGGAGCTGTCCAATTCCGCGTTCGTCGTGGGCCTCGTCGCCAGCGTGGGTGCGCTGCCCATCGTGCTCTTCGGCATGCATGCGGGTGCGCTGGTGGACCGGGGCAACCGTTTCCGCATCGTGCAGGCCACGCAGGCGGTCTTCCTGGTGCAGGCCTGCGTCCTCTGGTTGGTGACGCTGAGCGGTCAGGTCACCATTCCCATTCTCCTGCTTCTGCAGTTCGTGCAGGGGGTGGCGAGCGCGGTCGAGATTCCGGCACGGCAGAGCATGGTGATTCAGCTGGTGGGTCGGGAAGACCTGCAGCCCGCCATTGCCCTCAACTCGAGCGGCTTCAATCTGGCGCGCGTGGTGGGGCCTGCCATCGGGGGGGCGGTCATCGGCTCGCTGGGCATCGCGTGGTGCTTCGGACTCAATGCGGCCAGCTTCGGCGCGGTGCTGCTGGGACTGGCCCGCATCAGCAGCGCCGAACTGCTGGCCCCCCCGGCGGGAACGCCCCCAACCGGGGCGCTTGCTGACGTCGTTACCGGGGGCACTCGACGCGTGACACTGCCGCAGGTGCTGCGCGACACGACCGCCAGCGCTGCCGATGGGCTGCATTATCTCCTCCGTCCCGGCCATGCGCGTGACCTGCTGGCGCTGGTGACGGTGGGCGCGGTCTTCGGCGGACCGTATCTCACGCTCCTGCCCGTGATGGCACGCGATCAGTTGGGACTCGATGCCGGCGGCTACGGCGGGATGCTGGCCACGGTGGGGGTGGGGGGACTGCTGGCGGCGCTGCTCGTGGCCGGCCCCATTTCGCATCGTCCGCGCAAGGGGGGCGTGCTGATGTCGGCGGCGATCGCGTTTCCCCTGCTGCTGCTGGCATTCGCCTATACGCGCCACGTCCTGCTTGCGTACCTGCTGCTCTTCTGCTCGGGGCTCGCGATGATCATGTGGAATGCCCTCTCGAATGGTATGCTCCAGCTCATGGTGGAGGAACGCTACCGCGGCCGTCTCATGGCCTTCTACGCCCTCGTGTTCGTCGGCTTGTCGCAGGCGCTCGGCTCGCTCGGGATCGGCGTCGTCGCCCGCCTCATCGGGGCACCGGCCGCCATCGCGTGCTGCGCGCTGGTGCTCCTGGGCGCGAGTCTTGTCACCATGCGACGGGCATCCTTCTGGCGGCAGGTCTAGCGATGCACCAGGGGCTGCCGCACCCGTGGCCGAGGGAGGACTGGAGCGACTGCGCCGCCGATCAGGTCGTGGTGCTGCTCGCTCGCCCGTCTGCGGTGGACATCAGCACCGACGATCTGCTGTCGGTGCTCAGCGCCGACGAACAGCATCGCGTGGCGCGCCTGCGCCGCCCGGAGGATCGGCGTCGCTCGGCCCTCGGCAGCGCGCTGAGTCGGTCGCTGCTCGGGCAATGGATTGACCTGCCGCCCACGGCGGTTCCACTCGCGCGGACCCGGGAGGGCAAGCCCATCCTGACCCCGGCCGCCGCATCCTCCGGTCCCTGGTTCAATGTCTCGCACTCCGAGGACGTCGTGCTGGTGGCCTTCTCGCGCTTCGGACGCGTTGGCGTGGATGTCGAGGAACCCCAGCCACTCGATGACCTGTTGTCGGTGGCCGCCACGGCGTTCGTGGCGGCGGAGGTTGAACAGGTGCGGGCGGCGACCGGGGAGGAGCAACTTGCCTGCTTCTATCGCCTGTGGACGCGCAAGGAAGCGATCGCCAAGGCGCTCGGGATCGGACTCGTGGGGCTCGACCGCATTTGCTGCGACGGCGCCGAGCATGAGCGCAACGCGTTGCGATCGTTGACGATGGAGGGGGAGGAGGCCGCCGCGTGGTGCGTGCGCACCCTCCCCCTGCCGGGAACGCCGTTCCCGGCGGCCATTGCCTTCGAGGGGGGCGGCAGTGGTGTCGTGGTGGTCAGCCTCTGATCCGAACGCGACGTTTATGGCGCTCGTCGCACGTTGGAGCAACGAGGCCCATTCGCAGGGTGGATGAACGGACGTCTACCCTGTAGTGTACCGGAGTCGTCTGATTTGCCCCTCCCTCCATGCCCATGCGTGCCCTTCTTCGTGTGATTCGGTTTGCGCCGGCGACGCCACGTGCCATGCGTTCCCCCGCCGGTGGTCGCGGGTGGTCCAGCATCCTGCTGACCGCCGTCGCGGCCACGATCACCGCCTGCGGTGGTGATCCGGCAGAGCCTGATGTGCCAGCCGTGGTTACCGTGACGGCGACCGGATCCACCTCCGTGACCTCGGGATCCACGGTCCAGCTCACTGCTGCCTATCGAGACAGCAAGGGCCGGCCGGTCGCGAACCCGTCCATCACCTGGGGGTCTGCCGATGCCACCGTGGCCACGGTGTCAGCCACCGGGCTGGTGACCGGTGCCAGGGCCGGT
This sequence comes from Gemmatimonas sp., assembly GCF_027531815.1. NCBI lineage: Bacteria > Pseudomonadati > Gemmatimonadota > Gemmatimonadia > Gemmatimonadales > Gemmatimonadaceae > Gemmatimonas > Gemmatimonas sp. The sequence goes on from NZ_JAPZSK010000004.1 coordinate 480,708, forward strand.
ACCGCCGCCATCACCGCCACGGTGTCGGGCACGACGGGTAGCCTGCCCATCACGGTCACCGCGGGTGTTGCGGCGAAGCTGTCGGTGGTCCGACAGCCGGCCGGTGCCGCCCAGCGCACCCCGCTGCTCATCCAACCCGTCGTCGAGGTGCGGGATGCCGCCGACAACCTCGTGACGTCGAGCACCATCGCGGTATCGGTGACGACCAACATTGGGGGGGTCTCCGGGACCACGACCATTCCGGCGCAGCAGGGGGTGGCCCGCTTCACCGATCTCGCGCTGCAAGGCGTGGCAGGCTCGCGCACGCTGCTGTTCACCGCCGGCAATCTCATCACCGCGGCGTCCGACGGTATCGATCTCGCGCCTGGCCCCGTGTCGAGCATCGCACTGGCGAGCTCTGCTCTCCGTCTGCGCAGTGGCGTCCCGGCCGGCGCCAACGGCGTCGTGGCCCAGCTGCGCGATCAGGACGGTAACGCCGTGGCGCTGAGCGGGCGACGCGTGGTGGCTGCCGTCACGGGTGGCATTGGCAGTACCACCGTGAGCGGTACCACCGCCACGACCGATGCGCAGGGGCGGGCCGTCTTCAGTGCCCTCACGGTGACCGGTACGGCCGGTACCCGCTCGCTGGCCGTGACGGCGGATTCCATCACCACACCGGCCACGGCCACGGTGACACTGGGCGGCGGCGTCCCCACCCGTGTGGTTATCGATCGCGATGTTCCCGCCACCATCGATGCCGGTATCGCGATGCAGCCGGCGCCGGTGGTTCGGCTCGTCGATGCGTTGAACAACTTCGCGGAAGAGCCCGGGGTGACGATACGCGTCACCAGCGACGGGGCGACGTTCGTTCGCGAGACCGCCGTTACCGACGCAGTGGGGCGCGCCACCTTCACGGGGCTCACCTTTGCCACGGGGGCCGGGACGCGGACGCTGCGTTTTGCCGCCGACGGTCTCACTGCCGCGACCTCCCGCACGGTCGCCGTGGGGCCCATCGACACCACCACGCAGCCCATTCGTATCGTGACGGCGCGTTCGGAGGCCGACACGTCGGTGCGGGTGATCGAACTCGACAACACGACCTCCGCGCTCACACCGTTTCTGCTGACGCGGGACCTGCAGGGACAGCCCACGAGCCCGGCCAGTGTGCGGTGGGTCTCGCGCGATCCCTCGGTGGCCACGGTGTCGGCGGATGGCCGCATTACCGGCGCCGGCGCCGGACGCACGTTCATCGTGGCCCAGGCCAGTCGAACCAGCAGCGTCGCCGATTCCCTGCTGGTCTTCGTACCGAAGAGCGGCACCGGTCCCATTCTCCGGGCCACCCTGCCAAGCTATCGCATCACCACCGACACGTTCTCGATCACCATCGAAATCGTACCGCGTGATGGGCGCCCGCTGACGGCGGCGGACTTCGAGGTGGCGTGGCCGGGCAATCGGGCCTTCCTCTTCTCACCGTTCAATGTGACCGGGTTCACGCTGCTGCGCCCCGGCATGTTCACCCAGCAGGTCGACCTTGCCCAGTCGTTGCGGGTGACCTGGGCCAGTACCACACCGGTGACCGGTCCCGTCCAGCTCATTCGTCTGCAGGCGCGGGTGAACCAGCGCAGTCAGGGCAACCAACTTGTTATCACGCTCAATCAGTTGCTGCGGGGTGACCTCACCGATGTCACGGCGGCCACCTCGATCTTCAATCCGTCGGTGATCATCCCATGATGTCCTCTGCCCTGGTTCCCCGCCTCGCGATCCTCGCCGTCGTGCTCACGGCCGGTGCCTGCCGCCGCACCGATCTCACCGACGCCGTGGTGCCCGTGGCGGCCACGTCGCTATCGCTGCAGGCGCGCCCCATGAACGACAGCGTCTTCGTCGACGTTGTGCTGGGAGGCGCGGCGCCCCAGACGCTTGGCAGCATCACCGGTGAAGTGGCGCACGCCGGCGACTGGACGTTCGTCCAATGCGAGGCGCAGCAAGCCGATGCGCTGCTGGCCTGCAAGGCGCATGGCGCCACGGTACGCGTTGCGGCCGCCTGGGCCGCCGGTACCCACGCCGGGGCGCTGGTGCGGCTGGCGTTCGTGCGCGCCACACCCTCCGCCACGCCCACCTTCATGCTGGCGGTGTCCGAAGCGCATGGGGCGCGTGGCATGGCCGTGCTGGACAGCGTCGAAGTCAAGCGACAGAGCGTCGTTGCCGGCGGTGCGCCGTGACACGTCCGGCCTTGTCGACCCTCCCCGGTCCAGCGCTCGCAACGGCCATGTGGCTCGTGGCCTGTCACGCCCGCCCCAGCGGCGCGCCGCTCCTCACCAGCGTCACGCCCACCGCGGTCACGTTGACGGGCGGCGCCGTGGCGATGGTCACGGTGCGGGGCCGTGGCTTTGACTCACTCAACACCGTGCACTTCGGCCGCCTTCGCGTGCCGGGCGTGCCGCGCACCAACGACAGCACGATGCGATTTGCCGTTCCTGCCGACGATGCCTTCCTCCCCGGTCGCGGAGGCGCCCCGGTGCTGCCGCTGGCGTCGGGGACGTACGACCTTCGTGTCGAGAATGCGAGTGGCATCTCCAATGCGCTCGCGGTGACCGTGACCGCCGCCCAGGGGGCCCGATGATGAACGCCGCCGTGCAGCACTTGCCGCAGCCCGCTCGCCACCGGCTCGCACGAACGGTGCTGGCGCTCCTGGTCGCAACGGTCGCTGCGTCGCCCCTGGCGGCCCAGGAACGTGAAGGGGATGCCGAGCAGCGCCGGCTGGCGCTGCTCGAGCAGTGGGACAGCGCCACGCCGTTCAATGGCGGAGGCAACGGCGTCACGTTCACCAAGTGGTTGCAGGCCGTGGGGGGGATGCGCGCGTCGGTGCGTGCGTCCGTCACGGTGCCGCAGGCACAGCAGTGGACCAGCATCGGGCCGCGCGGCCTGTACGGCGACAATGGCTTCTTCGGGTCGCTCCCGCAGCTGGACGCCGGACGGGTATCGGCGCTGGCGTTCCACCCGACCGATCGCTTTACCATGTACGTGGGGACGGCGGCGGGCGGTGTGTGGAAGAGCACGAACGAAGGATCCACCTGGGTCCCGCTCACCGATACGGAGTGCTCCCTGACGACCGGCTCCATCGCCATCGACCCGGTGAATCCTGACATCGTGTACGTGGGCACGGGTGAGGTATCTGAGGTGACGGCCGGGTGCGGGATGCTGCGCAGCACGAACGGCGGTGCCTCGTGGACGCTGTTCGGCACCGACGTCTTCACGCAAAATGCCGCCACGGCGTGGCCCATCTACGGCGTGGTGGTGGACCGTGCCAGCGCCGGCACCACCAGCGCCACGACGGTGGTGGCGGCCACCCTGCGCGGCATCATGCGCTCCACGAACTCCGGCCAGTCGTGGACAGTGGTCACACCCGCGCTCACCTTCAGCGACATCGTGCAGCATCCCACCGATGCCAACGTGATGTACGCGGCGCGCGTGGGCGTGGCCGGTAGCGCGTTTCCACCGGGGCTCTGGCGTTCGAGCGACCGCGGGGCCACGTGGGCCGCGGTGACCACGTTCCCGGTGGACTCGGTGCAACGCATGGAGATCGCCGTGTCGCGCGCTCGTCCCGGCAGCGTGTGGATGCTGGCCGGGCGACCGGACCAGCAACTCGGCGGCGTCTGGCGCTGGGATGACGCCACGTCGTCGCGCACGACGCTCGATGCCGTCGGGCCCCGATTGCCCGAACCGAATGGCCGACTCAACTTCGGCACCCAGAGCGGCTACAACCTCATGATCGCCGTGGATCACGCCGATGCCAATATCGTCTACATTGGCGGCGTGCGTGCGTACCGCAGCATCGACGGCGGGGCCACGTTCCGTGAGATGGCCGAGCGTATTCACGTCGACTGGCACGCCATCGCGGTCGATCCGAACAACCCGCAGCGTGTCTTGTCGGGGAACGATGGTGGCGTATTCCTCTCGCGCGATCGCGGCGCCTCCTGGAGCGCACTCAACGCCGGGCTTACCACCACGCTGCATTACCCCGGCATGTCGCTGCACCCGACCGATCCGAGCGGGGTGCTGACCGGGCTGCAGGACAATGGCACGATCATCACGCGCAACGGCATGCTGCAATGGAACGGCGTGTTCGGTGGCGACGGATCGTTCACCGCCATCGATCCCCAATCGCCTACCACGTACTACGTGTCGAGCCAGCGCGGCAACATCAACCGTGTGAACGCCACGACCGGGCAGATCACCCGCGCGTCTATTGACACGCTCCAGGATCTCCGCCGCGCCTTCATCACGCCGTTCGTGCTCGACGTGACGCGGCCCACGCGCCTGTACTACGGCGGGTCGCGCGTGTTCCGTACCGACAACCAGGGCACCACCTGGGTACCCATCTCGCCCGACCTCACGCGCGGTACCGGGGTCATCAACGCCATTGCCGTAGCACCGACGGATTCCAACGTGATCTACGTGGGGACCACCGACGGCAACGTGCGCGCTTCGCGCGACTACGGCATTACGTGGCTGGCGCCGCAAACCACGTTGCCCGCGCGCAGCATGACGGACTTCGCGGTGAAGCCCACTGATCCCAACACCGTGGTCCTCACCGTTGGCGGCTCGGGAAGTCCCCATGTGTACCTGTCCCGGGATGCGGGCGCCACATGGAACGACATCTCCGGCTCGCTCCCCGATGTCACCACGCAGGCGGTCGCCTGGGGCCCCGACAACCGGTTGTACGTGGGTAACATGTTCGGCGTGTACGAAAGCGCCAACGAAGGGCGGTCGTGGACGCGTCAACCGGGCATGCCCACCATTCGCATCACCGACCTGGTGTACAATGCCCGCACCAACCGGCTGGTGGCCGCCACCTACGGTCGCGGCATCTGGGCGTACGACTTCGCCACCGGGGCCGCGGTGCTGCGCGGCGATGTCAACGGCGACAATCAGGTGGATGCAGCCGACGCCCTGCTCATCCAGCAGGCGCTGGCGGGGATTCAGCTGCCGGCCACCGTAACCCTCTTCCCCGCTGCCGACGCCAATTGCGACGGACGCATGCAGGTGCTGGACGCATTGCTCGTGCTCAGGCACGCGGTGGGTGAGAACACCGGGGCGTGCGTGGGGACACGACGCTGACCGGGCCGCCGCCTCGCCCCGCGGCGAGGCGGTGCGCTGTTCATGACCCCAGCGTGAGTCCCACGCGCAGCGTGCGCCCGGGTTGGGGGAGTCCGCACTGATCAAAGGCGGCACGATCGCCCACATTGTCGATCGCCAGCAGCGCCGTGAGACGCTGCAGCAGGCCGCGGGTACGAAGGGCGAACGTGCGGGTGATCGCGGCGTCGCCGATCGTCTGGGCCTTGAGCCTTACCTGTCGGCCCAGGTCGGGGTGCTGGCAGTACTGCGCGCCGATATGTCGGGCCATGACACTCCCGCGAACACCAAGGACGGTCGGTGAGGTCACCGCCAGCGACGCCCGCCGTTCCGGGTTGTGCTCGGCGCGACGTTCATTGTTCGCGTTCCCGGCGATCGTCCGGTCGTACACCCGGATGCGCTGCAGGGTGGCGTCGCCGCTGACCGTTGCCCCGCGCAGCGCGCGCGGTGTCCACGAGGCAAGCATCTCCACGCCCGCGCTGCGGATGGCGTCACGGTTCACGCGACGAAAGAGGCGATTCGGCAGCGTGATGCGCACCACGGCATCATCGAGGCGATGCTGGAAGCCCACGAGCTGGAACTGCACGCCATGCTCGGCGAATCGGCCACCATCCAGGGTGAGACCGGTTTCCACCCCCAGCAGTCGCTCCGGACGAAGCAGCGGGTTGGGATCGAAGCGGTCGAGCGCCCCGCTGTACAGCTCACGCAAGGCGGCAAAACGCGCCCGTTCGCTGGCGGAGGCGTGCAGGCGGATACCGTCGTTCACGCGCAACGTCGTGCCCAGCCGCCAGCCGGTGCGCGCAAGACGCCCCAGGGAAGGGCGACCGCCGCTTTGTGGCGTGGTGGCCTCATCGTGAACCATGCCACCGCTTACCAGCAGGCGCTCGTGAACGGGGATGTCGAGTTCCGCGCCGATACTGCCGAGGCGCTGCTCGTAGCGCGTGGCGCGCGCGGTGGCGAGCTGGGCGTCGAGCGTTTCGTCGTACCTGACGCCGGTTTCCGTGACGGCGAGCCGCAGCTGCGCGTTCCGTGGCAGCGAGTGATTCGCCGCCAAGCGATACACATCACTCACTTCGTCGCCCAGCTCGCGCGTGCTCAACGTGCGGTAGCTGCGATTGGTGAAGCTTTCGATCTCGATGTCCTGCGCGCTTCGGCCGGCACTGGCCTGGACCGACCCGAAGCCGAACGGAGTACGCCGAAGACCGGTGCCCGCGGTGAACATGCCCAGCGTGCGGGCTTGCTGCGGGTACCGCCAGTACCGTGGCGACCGAATGTGCTGTTCGGGCGCGACCCCGCGTTCGGTGTCGTAGCCGGTTGCCGTGAAGCCGGCGAACGCGCCGCTCCGGTGGTCATAGCGCAGCGTGGCAAAGCCGTCGAGCTGGCGCTGATCGGTATTGGTGCGCAAGGCGGCGTTCCCGGGGCTCCCGGCGTCGGGTAGCCCCCCCGTGAGTCCATCTCCGCCGCCGAACGCGGGCAGGGCGAAGCCATCGCGCTGGCGGTGCGTCACGCCGCCGCGTACGCGCAGCGTGCCCCCGGGGACGGCGAAGGGGCGGGCCGCGTGTAGCGAGAGCACCCGTGAGGCATACTGGTCCACCCCCGTGCCGAGTTGCAGCGATGTGGTGTGCCGGGCGCTGCGGGTGAGCGGGCCGTTCAGGTCCATGCGAATCACGCCGCCCAGCGTATTGGCGCCGCTCAGGAGTGAGGCGAGTCCGCGTACCACGACGATCTGCTCGACCCCCGTGGTGGGAATGAGCGACGGGTCGGTACGGGAGTCCCACCCCACGGTAAGCGGCAACCCGTCGAGCAGCACGGCGGCCTGCCGGGAGTCGCTGCCGCGCACCCCGATTTCCATTTCGCCCCGTGAGTTCTGGCGGACCAGCACGAAGGCCGTCTGGCGCAGCACATCGCCAATATGGGGGGCTGGCGCGAGTGGTACCGGGAGCGAATCGGGGCGAATGGTGACCACCGTGGCACCACCGGTCACCGACGGCGCGCGCGCGCCGCGTACGGTGATTGGCTCAATGCGGCGCGCGGTGGAGTCCTGCCGGTCCTGTTGTGCGGACAACGGTGCGGCGACTGCAACACTGGTGATTGCCGCACCGGCGACAACGGCAAAGCGACGGAAAAAGGACATGCCGCATTCTGACGACCTGTCCCTTAACCGGAGATTAACCGCCGCCTGCGCTTACCCGAAATAATCCTGGTTGGGGCGCCGGCGCGGTTCGCGCTCGGCCCGCCCATACGCGCCGGCGTCGGAGCGCGAGATCTTGCGGCGTGCCACCAGCGCTTCCAGCACGAGTTCGCAGGCCACCACGATCATGGCATCGTCGCCCTTGCGGGCGAGGCCAAGCGCCACCACGGTGTCCACCAAGCCGGGAACCAGATTGAAGCCCTTCCGTACCACGTCGATGGCGATGTCGTCGCCGACCTGCAGGGCGCTCCCCTGATCGAACCACATCACGATGTCGTCGGTGTCGAGATCTCCCGCCCGCTCGCGCAACGTGGCATCGCAGGCACGACGAATGAGCTCCCTGGCGATGGCGTTGCCGCCCACCAGCTCCCCCTCGTATTCGAGCTCGATCTTGCCGGTAATTGCGGGGAGCGCGGCATAGACATCGGCCACCCGCGGGACCGCCTCACCGTCGCCGCTCCGCAGCGCACGCTGCTCGGCGTTCGACACGACGTTCTCCATGGCGGTGATGGGCATGCGTTGCGACACGCCGCTCCGCTTGTCAATGCGCTTGTCGTCACGGGCCTCGAAGGCGATGCGCTCCACGACTTCCTCGATGAGGTCGGGGACGCGGATGTCGACGCCGTGGTCGCGCTTTGTCCACGCTTCCTGCCGGGTAATGGAGACCCCGAGCGCGACCGACTCCGGGTAATGCGTGATGATCTCGCTGCCGATGCGGTCCTTGAGCGGCGTGATGATCTTGCCGCGCGCCGTGTAGTCTTCGGGATTGGCGGTGAAGCACAGGAGGACGTCGAGTGCGAGACGCACGGGATAGCCTTTGATCTGGACGTCGCCTTCCTGCATGATGTTGAAGAGGCCAACCTGCACCTTGCCGGCGAGGTCGGGCAGTTCGTTCAGCGCGAAAATGCCACGGTTCGCCCGCGGCAACATGCCATAATGGATGGTGAGCTCGTCGCTCAGCAGGTGCCCACCGCGTGCGGCCTTGATGGGGTCCACGTCGCCGATGATGTCGGCGACCGTCACGTCGGGGGTGGCGAGCTTCTCCACGTATCGCTGGTCACGCGAGACCCACGCAATGGGGGTGTCATCGCCGGCATCAGCAATGAGGGTGCGCGCGTACTTGGAGATGGGCGCGAACGGATCATCGTTCACCTCGCTCCCGGCAATCACCGGCATCGCTTCATCGAGCAGCGAGGCGAGCGCGCGCAGGATGCGGGACTTGGCCTGACCGCGCAACCCGAGCAGGATGAAGTTGTGGCGGGCCAGCAGGGCGTTCACGATCTGCGGCATCACCGTGTCCTCGTAGCCGAGGACACCGCGAAAGAGCGGCCCGCCGTCCTGCAGGCGCGCAATGAGATTGCGGCGAATCTCGTCCTTGACGTCTTTCGGACGATTGGCGGCGTAGCCGGAGCGCTTCAGTGCGCCGAGGGTATCGGGGAGTCTGGACACGGTGAGAAATCAGGGACACGAAAACGGGGAGGCCAGGGGGCAACGGCGTCGCTCACACTCGGCGGGCCGACCCCCTCGGACCTCGCGGGGCACCAAGGCATAGCGCACGAGCCCTGCGAACGGTGCCCGCGAGCTGAGGCCAGGGGGTGCGCCCTGCTCGCGTTTCAGGAACACTGGAAAATCCATGTCCCACAAGCGCTTTCCTCGTGTCGGCACGGGTTAGGATCCGATTACGGCGTCTTGACAGCTGGGTGTGGCACCGTACATTCCTCTCGCTTGATCCCCGTCGGCACACCTGCCGGGGGGGCCGTGCGCATTATGGACGCACGGCGCACACATCGCACCGTTTGGAGTCCAACATCATGAAGCGCATCGCCCTCGTCGCCGCTGCAATCGTGCTCGCCGCCTGCTCCGCCAAGGAAGAGGCCCCCGCCGCCGACACCGCCGCTGCCGCCCCGGCCGCTGCCGCCCCGGCCATGGATTCGGCCGCGATGGCCGCTCCGGCCGACTCGGCCAAGCCTGACTCGGCCGCCGCGGCCGCCCCGGCTGCCGACACGGCCAAGCACTAAGCTGTTCGTGCAGAAAGGGGGCCGCACTTCGGTGCGGCCCCCTTTTTCTTTCCCTTCCACGGGCCCCGCAGGCCGCTCGGGTCACTCGGGGAAGGGGAGCGCCTCGACCGTGGCGGTAATGCCGTCGTGCACTCGCACCGTGTCCCCCGGCGCCACCTCCCGCCGAATCATGGCCATCGCGATCGGACCTAGACGTGGGGACAGCACCGAGCTGCGCACATCGCCGACATCCTTACCGCTGGCGTCGTACACCCGCGCAAACTGCGGGAGTGGCTGGTCCGCGCGAAGGCCACGCAGGTGGCGGTTCACATGGCCACGGAAATGCACCCGGGCCACCGTCTCCTGCCCGGTGTAGCACCCCTTGGTGAAGGAGATCGCCCCCAGGGTGTCGAGATTCGCCTCCTGCGGAATGGTGTGTTCGTCCATGTCGGCACCAAATGCCGGACGTCCCCCCTCAACGCGCGCCACGTTCCAGACGGCACGTGAGGCGTGGCGCTTCGTGGACGCCAGCAACTGACCGCGCACCACTTCGCCGTCGTGCGCGTCGGCAACGATGACGAAGCCGGGCAGGGAACCCATGACCGGAGCGCGAATGAGCCGAACCGATACCGGTCCAATGGTCCAGAGCCCATGCGACCAGACGGGCCACTCGTCGAGTGTGCCGGCCATGAGGTCGCCGAGCGGCGCGGCGCTGGGGGCACCGCCCCCCAGAGTCGCCACGGCAGCGGCCGCCCGCTCCCCATACAGCATGTAGGTGACCCACTGTGCCGACTCGTCGGTTACCTTGGCCAACCGCGGATTGATGTACTTGCGCGCCAGGTCGAGCCACGCCGGAGCGTACGGACGGAGTACGGTGAGCATGAAGCGGTCGGCAGCGGTGCGCACCACATACATGTCGCACACCACCTTCCCCTTGGGTGTCAGCGCGACCGCATGCAGCCCCATGCCCACGGCCAATTCGCTCACGTCGTTCGTAATGAGGCCGTTCAACGCCTCCATGGCCTTCGGCCCTTCGACACTGCTCCAGTGGTTCATCCCCTCGAACCAGACCGCGTCGCGCCGCAAGTCGTGGTACGCCTCGACGTCATCGCGGCTCAGCGGTTCCGGATACACCACGGGTGGTGTCTCCGCGCCGTTCGGCAGGCCGGTCGTTGAAGCAGCAGGGTTCACAGACGGATCGCTCACGAAGCTCCTTGGCGCATGGACGTTGGCGCGGTCGGTGAGTGACGAGGACGCGCGGTCCATTCCGCACGCGTGGCTGAACACCGCTTCTAGTGTAACGAGGCGAAAGAACGAATCAATCTGATGCCGTTCCTCAGAAGGCGCGCACGAGCGCCGCAAACTCGCCGGCCACGGCGGTCGTCGTCGCTCCCTGCGGTTCCCACGCGACTCGCTCGGAGGGTGGCTGACGGAGTCCGTTCAGCCGCCCGTCAATGGCCCGCCAACTGCGCATAAGTGAAGCGTCGGCTCCGAGTGGCCGGTCATCACTGCATCGAACGAAGGCGAGCGTATGGTCGAGCCCAAGCAGGGCGAGCAGCGGCTCCACCTCGCGCCGTTCGCCGTCAGCCCGTACGACGACACGATCGCCCCGACGCCCCGCTGCCTCCATTTCCTCCCGGACCGCCAAGTGCACCGGCACGCCGTGCGCCACCAGCTGGCGGTACCCCCGTTGCGCACGCAGGGCGACGAGTTCGGGAAGGGTGGGATCCCGCTCGAACTCGGCGGCGAACAGCGCCCGCGAGGCCTCCAGCAGGGTGCGCCCTGGGAGTACGGCGAGCGCCGCTGCCGTTGATCTCGGCTGGAACTCGGCCGCCGCCGCGTCGGCGAGCACATGCGCTCGCAACGGAAGGGTGTCGGCAAGAACGCCGTCGAAGGCCACGATCAGCGCGGGCATGCCAGAAAAGCTAGCAGGTCCCACACCGTCCCACGGCGATGTCAGAACGGCTCTTCGAGGCTTTCCGACTGGGGCGTGAACAGCTCGGCACCGCTCTCCGTGATGACCATGTCGTCCTCGAGACGAATGCCGAACTCACCGGGGATGTAGATGCCCGGTTCGTCTGAGAACACCATGCCGGGCGCGAGCGGCATGGTATTGCCGCGCACCAGATAGGGCCACTCGTGCCCGTCCATCCCCATGCCATGCCCCACCCGATGTGAGAAGTACTTGTAGTCGGGACCAAAGCCGGCATCGACGATCACCTTGCGCGCGGCGGCATCGACGGCTTCGCAGGGCACCCCCGGCTTCGCCGCGGCCAGCGCGGCACTCTGCGCCTTGAACTCAATCTCGAAGACATCCTTCATCCGCTGCGTCGCCTTGCCGAGGACGAACGTGCGGGAGATGTCCGAACTGTAGCCCTCCACCTTGCAGCCGCCGTCGATGAGGAGAATGCTGCCTTCCTGCACGACTTGCGGGGTGGCGCTTCCGTGGGGTAGGGCACTGTACTTGCCCACCTGCACCCCGGCACTGCCGCTATAGCCGAGTCGCTTGTGCGCGAGCTGGACGAGATCCTCGAAGTCATCCTGCGTCATCCCTTCCTTGAGCGATCGGTATGCCGCCTCGTATGCGCGCAGGGTGACCTTGCTGGCGTGCCGCATGAGGGCCAACTCGTGCGCGTCCTTCGTGATGCGGCATCCAGCGGTCACCGGCGTTCCGCTGACGGTGCGCACCTGGGGAATGTGCGCGGCGCCGTCGCTGAACTGAAACTTGACCGTCTCTTCCACCCCGATGGTGGCTGTCGCCAGGCCACGGTCACGCAGCCCCTTGCCGAAGAATGCCCACGGATCCTCGTGCTCTTCCCATGCATAGACGGTGGCGTCCATGCCGAGGGGTCCCATGGTGGCCTGCTCGAGGGCACGCTCCTCCTCGAATTTCGGCGTGACAAGGAACGGCGCCCCCTTGGCCGGAATCACCACGGCAAGCAGCCGCTCGCTGTTCCCCCAGCGCATTCCCGTGAAGTACTCCATGCTGGTGCCACCGGCGAGCATGAGGGCGTCAATGTGCTGCTCGGTCATGAGTCGCCGCGCCTTCTCCAGGCGTGCCTTGCGTTCGTCCACCGAGATGGGGACGACCCCGTCCTTCATGGGCGTGAGTGCCGCAATCGCCGGCGGCAGGTCACTGGGCACTGGCGTGGTGCTGACGTTGGCGTTGGCCTGATCGCATCCGGTCACGGCGAGCGCCGCGAGTGACGCAGAGGAGGTGGCGAGGAAATCGCGGCGAGTGGTCATGGGCAGACTCGAGGGGAGGGAAGAGAGGAAACCGTGTACACGATGGCGCACCGAGGAACGTTCAGGGCTGAATGCCACCGCCCCCGTCACCGCCGCTCGACGCGCTGGCGGCGGTGCTGGCGCTGAGGGCGAGCACAAGGACGGCTACGACGGCGCCAACGAGCCCCCAGGTGCGCTTGCGGGAGAATGTGCGCGTTTGCACCTGCTCGATGTTGGCGCGGGCGATCGTGACGGGCACTCCGTTCTGCGGAAAGCGTTCGCGGGTCTGCGTGAAGACGTCGGTGACGATCAGTTCGATCGAGTCGCCGGTGACGCGCGTGATCGGACCGTCAAGCGAGCGGACGTTCTCGCCGAGCTTCCCCTGAACCGCGGTCGATCCGGCGCCGGTGAGGAACACGGAGGATTCGCCGAGGGCGGGCGTGACATTCGTTGCGACCGGGACGTAGCGGTAGCAGCCAACGAGCGGCAGCGCGAGCGACCAGGCGGTGAGCGTGAGGGCCGTGAACGCGGCCGGGCGACGGCGATGAAACGGGTGTGCCATGGCGAATACCGGGTGCGGGTACGGCTGCAAGTTACGGCGCCGACGCGCGAGGGGTCAGAGCCACACACCAAAACCCTCCAACGAAATCGGGGGCGCCGCCAAGCGGTCGCCCCCGATCCCGTCCTCTCCATCCCTCGTACCGGCGATCACCAGCGCGCCGGGACGAGCGTCAGTCGCTTACTGGCACGCGGCCGGCCGATCCTGCGAGGGTTGTGGCGCCAGCGGGTTCTGCTGCCGCTCGTTGAACGAAATGGGGAAGAAGCACGGTCGGGTGCCCCGCGTGCTCACCCACCGATCCGCCCGGATCTGGAAGCGGTAGTGGTCGATGAGGCGACGCGCCTGCAGGAACAGCGACACGTTGCGCTCGTGAACGAGGATGTCCCGTGCCGTCACCGCGCTGGTCGGCGTCCACGCCGGAAGGGCATCCACCGTGCGGACCGCATTGATGCGGCTGGCGAACTCGGTGGTGTTGCCCGTGGCGAGCGCAGCCTCGGCGAGGATGAGCTGCATTTCCTTTGCCGACACGGCCGTCCATCCCACGTTCACCGTCGAGGAGAGACGGCAGCACTCGTTGATGTTCGCGAGCGTTACCGGATCGACCTCGTTGGTGATGGGATCGCGCATGGCGATGCCCGCCGCGCCATCTACCGGACGCGTACCCGCCGCGGTGGGGATGATGTAGCGGTTGCCGGCCCGAATCTCGAGGCGGCCGTTCATCTCGGAACCGGTCGAGAACCAGCCACCAGCATTCTGCGCGATGACGTCGAAGCGGTAGCGTGCGCTGTTGCTGCCGAAGGCAGCAATGGCGGCGGTGGCGTCGGCGTTGGCCCCGGCGTCATTGATGAGCGGCTGGGCCGGGAAACCACGCGGCGCGCGCAGCGTGGCCCACACCGCCCTCGACCACTTCGCCCGCGCCTGCATGGCCAGCAGGCGGGCCCGCAGCGGCTGGTTGTTGAGCGCCGTGGCGACCGCCAATCCCTTGCCCGTGTAGACGATGGCGGAATCGAACATGACACGCATGTTCGCTTCACCCACCGGCGCCCCACTGTTCACGCGATCGGACGAGATGATGAAGTCCTCGTAGTTCTCGCCGATCATGGTGTAGATCGTGGCGCCCAGGAAGTACGCCTGCGCGAGGTCGGCCCGGTTGCGCAGTGACCCGGTGCGATCGTACCCCTCGAGCTTGGGCAGGACATAATTGGTCATCCAGCGGGCCTGGCTCACGAACGGGTACTGTCCGTCGGTGTACTCGTTGAGCGGGTCACCGATGTCCCCCACGTCGAGCAGGTTCCAGTACTCGCGCGAACCCACCCACGTGAGTTCGTCGGCGGCGGCGCCGCTGGTGCCGGTGATCTGGTTGCCAGCCGCGTTCACCGCGCCATACAGGCCGGTCACGAGCGAGGTCGCCGCCGCTGACGCCGTCGCAATGGCGTCCTCGGTGACAGCGTTGGGGTTCTTCACTTCCGTGGAGAACACGGTGCAGGAGGCCAGCGTCATCGTCCCCAGGACCGCCATGGCGGTGCCCATGGAGCGACGGAAGCGCGTTCCCTGCGTCATGGAATGCTTCTGCATAGAGGGATCGTGCTCCGGATCAGAAGTTGAGGTTCAGCGCGAGCGAGACACGACGCGGGATCGGCAGGCCGAAGCCGTCCGTCGCGTTCTGGAAGTTGTCCTGCAGCGCACCGACCGAGCCGCGGCCGTTCTCGTTCGACTCGGGGTCCTGCCCCGGGTACCGCGTCCAGAGGAACAGGTTGCGACCGGCAGCCGTGATGCTGGCGTTGCGGAATCCGATCTTCTTGGCGAGATCGGCGCCGAAGTCGTAGGTGATGGCGAGTTCGCGCCAGCGCAGGAAGTTGCCGTTCTGTCCCTGATAGAGCCCCGGCTCCAGGAGACGACGGTAGCCGCGGATGTACGTCTCGGCCGCCTGTACACGCTGTTCGGGGGTGCTGGCCGGGTTCTGCATGACGGCCTGGATCTCCGAGAACTCGCGGCGATTGGACCCGATGGACGGGTGCTGCGAGAGTCGGAAGCCGTCGGTCAGGTTGGAGATGAGGTAGCCCGTGCGGTATTCGAGCGTGCTCTGGAACTTCCAGTGGTTGGCGAAGCTCCACGTGCCACCAAAGGCCCCGGTCCACGTGGGGATGCTCTTGCCCACGTTCTGCTCGAAGAGAATGCCGCTGCCGTCGTAGTCCGCCAGCAGGGGCTGCAGCACCGACTGCACGGCCGACGTCTGGATGTCACGGGGCTGCGCGAAATAGGCAAGCAGTTCCGCGCGCGTGGCGGCCGTGCCGCGCCCGTTGAAGTTGATCGGCAGCTGGTCGGCGCTGTTGTAGCAGGCGATGGGCCGGTTGGCCGAATTGGTGGCCGGCACCGAGCCGCACGCACCGGCCAGACGCGGCTCGTAGATGGAGCCCAGCGGGGCGCCTTCCTTGAGGTAGATGCGGTAGCGCGCGTAGCCCCCCGACACGCGGATGGGCGGCGCCCCCCCGAGGCTGGCGAGGGTCTGGTTCAGGTACGCCGCATTGGCGAACAGCTCCAGCTTGTTCGTGGCCTTGTTGATCACCTGCGAGCGCAGGCTGATTTCCATGCCGTTTGCGTCGATCTGGCCGATGTTGGTGAGCTGCGCGTTGCGGAAGCCACCCGACGTGGGGAAGGTGCGCGGCACCAGCGCGTCGTTGACCGTGCGCGTCCACGCCGTGTACTCGAGCGCGACCTTGTTGTTGAAGAGCCCCGCTTCGAAGCCGGCTTCGATTTCGGTGGAGATTTCCGGCCGTAGGTCGGGGTTGCCGAGCTGCGACGGAATGAGCCCCGACCCAACCGCGGTCACCTGCGGGGCGAAGGTCGTGAACTGGTCGAAGGCGCCCGGCTGGCGCCCGGACTGGCCGATGGCGGCGCGCACGCGGAAGGTGGAGAGCAACGTGCTGTTCCATCCGTTGCGATCCGACGGCACCACGGAGAGTGAGACCTTCGGGTAGAACACGCCGCCGGCATCCTGACCGAACGCCGACGAGAAGTCGTAGCGCCCACCGATCGTGCCGAACACCCAGTCTTTCCAGCCGATCTGCGACTGCGCGAAGTAGCCGCCGTTCACCGTGGTCAGGAACGACTCACCGGCGGTGATGTTCTGCCCGCCGGCCCCCACCACTTCGATACCCGGACCCGGGAAGAAGTTGGACGAGCCCGAGTTGGTCTCGGTGCGATTGTTGAACACCTGCAGACCAGCCACGTTACTCGTGGTGAACGGACCGAAATCGCGGTTGTAGGCGACCTTGCTGTCGAGGGTGAGCACACGCGTGCCCCCGGAGAACACCGACCGCGAGCCGTCGGGGTTGAGCGACGTGAAGCGGTCGACATCGTAACCGAACGCCGAGAAGCCGAAGTCGCGCTGCGAGGCGTAGTCGAAGCCGAACGTCGACGAGAGTGTGAGGCGCTCGGTGGCGGTGTACGACGCATCGAAGGTGCCGACGTAGCGCTGCGTGGCCGTCCGGTTCGTCTGCTGCATGGCCTCGCGCACCGTCATGAACGCCTGGTTGCCGAAGACGTTACCGGCGCCGGAGCACTTGCCCGGGGCGACATAGGTGGACGCGTTGCAGTTGGCGAGCTCGGGGCGGGCCATATAGGCCAGCGAGTTCACGCCGTAGATGTTGTTGTTGTTCTCGGGGGCTTCGTTGGCCGTGTTGTAGTAGGCGTTGTTGAAGCGGAGCCGGAGATTCTTGGTGGGCACCAGCGAGAGGTTGGCCGACGTCTGGATACGGCGCACGATGTCCTGAGCCGGGCCGAGATCACGTCCGCCGAACGGGCCGTTCTCGCGGTAGTAGCGCCCCGACGCGAAGTACGTCACGCTCTGGCTGCCACCCTGCACGCTCGTGGAGATGGTGTTGCCGAGCCCCGTCTCGGTGATGAAGTCATTGAAGACGGGTACCTCGAAGACCTCGAACGGTCGGAGCCCCGGCTTGTTCCAGAACGTCGCCAGCGAGTCGGCCTGCCCCTGACGACGCGCAAAACCAGAGTTGGGCGCGACGCGGTTGCCGAAGTCCACGGCGTCCTGCTGTAGCTGCATCGTCCAGCGCGGCGAGCTTGACGAGCCCGACTTGGTGAAGAACTGGATCACGCCGTTCGAGGCTTCGGTACCGTACAGCGTGGCCGCGGCGGCGCCCTTGAGCACTTCGACGCGCTCGATGGTGCTGGGGTCGATGTCGTCGATGCGCGACGGCGACCCGCCGCCACCGGTGCCGATGCCGAAGCCGCCGCCCGAGTTGATACGCACACCGTCGACGAAGATGATGGGCTCGTTCGACTGCGACAGCGAGGCGTTGCCGCGAATGCGGATCTTCGCGCCTTCGCCCGACAGCCCGCCCGACACGAGGCCGGAGACGCCCGGTTCGCGCGCCGTGAGCAGGTTGGAGATGTCGTTGATGGGCGCGTTGGCCGGTGGCTGGATGACCGCCACCGTATTGCCCAGGCGCTTCACCTCCGTCTTCTGACCGGACCCCGTCACGACGACCTGGTTGAGCTGGATGGCCGACACCGTGACGGCAAAGTCGCGCTTGGTGGTCTGTCCCGCCGACACGGTGACCGTGCGCGTTTCACGCGAGTAGCCAATGGCGCGCACACGCACCACGACCTCGGCGGTCCCACCCGGCACCGGGATGCCGGTGATCCGGTAGTTGCCCGAGGCGTTGGTCATGGCGCCGAGCTGCGTACCGTCGATCGTGACTTGCACGTTTTCGAGCGGCCGCTGATTAGACGCATCGGTGACACGACCTTCGACGATCGCGGTGTTGCCTTGGGCGTGGCTGGGTGCCAGCGGCACCGCCAGGACGAGCAACAACGCGGCGACGAAGCGTGTGCTTCGTGCGAGAAGAGCTCCGGGCATTCCTTAGCCTCCTGCAGGGACGAGATGAACCGGGGACCGGGTGCAGCGACAAGACGGCAATTGTACGATGCCGAACCGCAGCGGGCAATGACTCGTCCAGTCCCTTCGTCCCGTGCAGTCCCATCTCGGCACACCATTCGGCGGCTTATGTGAAATTACTGCATGCCAACTATCGGAATATCCCGGTCGGCGCGCCCTGTGCAGGATCCGGCCAGACGGTCAGCGCTCCTGCCGTGCCTCGCGCAGTGCCTCGAGTAGTCTGGCGGCTTCGGCGTGGGTCGGATCAAGCCCGAGCGCCCGCCGTGCCGATCGTTCTGCACCGGCAAGGTCACCCGCTTGAACGAACACGAGCGCCAGCTGGAAATGGCCAGTGGCCAGTCCCGGATCACGTGCCAGGGCCTTCTCCAGCCACGGGCGCGCCTCCGCCGCCCGCTCCTCGCGCAGCAGCATGGTCCCGATGTTGAGGTAGGGCACGGCGGCGGTCGGATCGCCGGCGATGGCCCGCTCATAAGCGGCACGCGCGCCGGCGCTGTTGCCCTGCTGCTCCAGTGCCAGCGCCAGGTTCACCTCCCCCAACGGCACCCGCGGATCGATTTGCAGGGAGTGCTGGTACGCGCGCATCGCCGCGCTCCAGTCGCCCTGCGCGGCCAGCGCCAGCCCCAGATTACGCAGCAGCGGTGCTGCATCGGGGGTGACCTCCAGCGCGGCGCGATAGGCGGCCACCGCCTCCCCTGGTCGGCCCGCATCACGGGCGGCATCCCCAATGCCACCAAGCACGGTGGCCCAGCGGCGGCGCAGCGCGTCACGCGTCGATGCATCGGGCGCGGCGGCAAGTCGCGTGGTCAGCTCCCGGCGGATGGTGCCGACATGACCGCGGGTGAGGTGCAGCAGCGCCATGGCGAGCGCCTGTACATCGAGATTGGGGCTGTCCGCGAGCCTGCGCGCCCGTTCCTCGAACTCGGCCGGTACGCGCTCCATGCGCGGCGTGGCAAACCGCTCGAGCCACTCCCCCATGCCGGCAACCTGTGCCATGGCATGCGTGGAACGCGGTTCGAGCAGCAGCGGCGTGGCGCGCTCGATATCGGTGACCCCCTGGGCCGCCAGCACCCCGCCCACGGCGCGGTCGTGCGGCTTGAGCGTGCCCCACCACTGAGTGACCTGCGCCTCGAGGTCGCGCACGCTCCGGTTCATATGGCACGAGCGGCACGCACCAACGAGTCCCAGTGCCGAGTCGAGGGCGGGTCGCGGGATGGCGATGGTGTGGTCGCTGCGGCCATAGCGCACGGCCTGCCCCAGTTCATGCTGCTGCTCGTACGGCATATGGCAACTCACGCAGCGGCTGCCGCGACTGTCGGGGGCGTGCCGCGTATGGCGTGACGGCTCGTCGCGTTTACTGGCGTGGCAACTCGTGCACTGTCGATCGTCGGTGCGTCCCGGAATCGGCTCGCCGTCGACCGTCCGATACCCTTGCGTATGCGGATCGTGACAGCTGGTGCAGGTCATGCCGCCGTTGCGATAACAATCACTCGCGTAGTGTCCCTCCTGATACGCGAAGGTACGTGTGCGACCATCCGGAGTAAACGGTCGGTCGCCCAGTTGCGACAGGGCGGTGGAGTAGAACTGCGTGAGCGGCGCTCCCGGTGTGTAGCCGGTTGCGAGTTGCGTCTTGAGGGCATGGCATCCCATGCAGGTGGCGAGGCTGCGCTCCTTGTCGACCGTCGCCAGTGCCTCGAGTCCGATGTCCGCGCCCGTGCTCCCCTGCTGCATGAGGCGCACGTGCCGGGCGGCAGGACCATGACAGCTCTCGCAGTTCACGGCGTACGTGGCGACCTGGGTGCGCCAGCGTCCGTCGCGCGCCTCGTACTGCACGGAGATGTTGCTGCCATGACAGCCCTGGCAGTTGCTGAAGCGCGGTTCGTCGCCGAGGATGCGCATGGGGGGCCAGTCTCCGCATTCGGCCAACCGCATGGTGGGGCGGATGGGCTGCCAGCCTTGGTCGCTGCGCGTGCCGGTATTGCAGAACCAGCGGCGTCCGTCCCTGCTCCAGTCGAACGGCAGGAAACGCACCGTGCCGTCGGTCCAGTTGGTCACGAACCCCTGCGTTCCGCCGCCCGCCATATGGCCACCACCAATGACGCCGTCCACCATGAAGACGGTGTCCGCTTCCCCCTCCCGTTGCAGGAGGAATTCGTAGCGCCCGCGGCGTTGGCGCGGCGTGACCGTAGCATCGGCAAACCGGATGGGTGCTCCCGAGAAGGGGGCGATGACCGACACGTCGTTGGTCGGGCTACCCGGCACACCGCCGGCTCGTCCGTGTGTGGAGCGGCTCCATTGCTCCACCTGCCGGGCATGACAGGTGAGGCAGGAGGCGTTGCCCGCAAACGACTCCGGTGGCGGCGCCGTGGGCGTGGCCAGCACCACTGCGGTGAGCGGCGTGGTGTCCTGCTCACCGGCGGCGTTGTCGCTTGCGCCCGTGGTGCACGCACCCAGCAGCACCAGCGCGACCCACGCTCGTTGGCGTGTGCGTGTCATGGCGGCCCTCCGTCGCGACTCCACGCCGGTCCCTGACAGCGGCAGAGCGTGCGTATGTACGCCACCAGCGCGCGAATCTGCGGTGTAGTGAGTGTTCCACCGAAGGCGGGCATGCGGTGATGCCGGTTCATGATCGCACCGCCTGCTTCAATGGTATCGAAGAGCGCGTCATCGCTGCGCCATCGCATGGCATCGGCATCGTGGTGGCGCGCCGGTGGCACGGGCAGCGCCTGCGCGTTGGGACCGTCGCCCATACCCGTGGTGCCGTGGCACCCGGCGCACCACTGCGCGTAGAGCCCCTTGCCGTCGGGCGCCGTGGGTGACGGCGCCACAGGTGACAAGGCCCCGGGGGGCACTTCGATGCGGGTGGGGTCACCGCCGAGATAGCGAACAATGAGGGCGCGCTCGCTGGCCGGCATGCGTACGCGCGGCATGCTCACACCGGGCTTCAGCCGCTGCGGATCGCTCACGATGGCGGCAATGTAGGCCGCATCGCGCCGCCCGCGCACGTCGTCGAGCGCCGGTGCCAGCTGTCCCCCTTCACCCTTGAGGCGGTGACAGCCAAGGCAGCTGTGCTTGTCCCGCAGCAACTGCTCGGCCTTGCGGACGGCGAAGCCCGACAGCGATTGCGCCACGCCCTGTTCGCCCGGCACGGTGAGGAGCATGAGGAGTGCGGCGAGGTGGACCGGGGTCCCGCGCGCGTGTCGCACCGCGCCGGTCCTACTTCTTCACCGGAGGATCATCCATGCGCGCCCCCGTCCAGATGACGGCACTGCCGCATCCGTTTCGAGTCTGGAACTGCAACGGGATGCTGGCGGTGCGTGCATAGAGTTCGATGGCGCGGACGTCCTTGGGATTGATGATGTTGTCGAGGTCGCCGTCCTCGATGTTCACGTACAGGCCGTTGAGAAAGATCGCCGGCGCGCAATCGCCGGTCATGCCCGTGCCGCGAACCAGCACCCGGTCGCGCCCGAACTGCCCCGGCATCGTGACCACACCCGGAAGCCCACGGAAGATGTCGCCCATGTAGGTCGGGCCCTTCTTGCGGATCTCCTCTTCGGTGAGGAAGTGGCCAAAGCCCAGCTTGCGGCGCCGCTCGAACTCATCGAGCGGCACCGCGCGATTGGCGCGCACGCGCAGGGTGTCGATATTGGTGACGAGTGCGGAGAGCGTGAGATCGACCACGGCCTCGCGTGTGGCCTGGAGGTCGGCCGGTGCCCGGTGTGGCTGGAACCCGACGGCGCGGGCCTCCACCGTATAGGTCCCTTCGGGCAGGTTGGCGAACTGATACTGGCCGGCGGCGTTCGCGCTGGCCTCGACGCCGGTGCCCCACAACGTGATGCGGGCGCCATTCACCGGCTGGCCGCTCTGGTTGCGCGCGATGCCACGCAGCGACGCGTTGCCGGTCAACACGCTCGTCACACGTGCCGTGCCTCCGGCGCCGCGCGCCTGTTGGCGTACGCCGCGGCCGATGACGAGATCTCGCAGCAGCAGGCCGTTGCCGGGCACCGGCAACTCCACAAAGCCGCTGCTGTCGATGTCGGCGAAGGCGCGCACGGTGATGGCGGTATTGGGGGGCACGCCGCACACGGCGAACGCGCCGTCGGCGGTGCCGGTGGCGATGCGCACGTTGGGTACGCGCTCGAGGCCTCGTGCCGTGACGCGATTGCTGTTGTATTGCGCGCGCACGCGCACCGGGACCGACGGTGGGGACCCGCCGGCAGTGCGTACCGTCCCGAAGAACAGGCCGCGTGGCAGTTCCGGCGTGGGGGCGCCACACCGCGCCTCGATGAGCGTGGCCGCCGACGGGGTGGCGAGGGTCAGCGAGATGGGATCGCCAGTGGTCACGTCCAGACGCAAGAGCTGGCTCTCGACGCCAAGGGAATCGAGGAAGGGGTGAAGAAAGCCGGCCAGATACACCCCGGTTGCCACGTCCTCCAACAGAAACGTGCCTTGCGAGGTGGAGGTCGTGGAGAGAATGCGTCCGCTGCCGTCGGCAGCCGTCAGCTGCACGGTGGCACCGCTCAACCGCCGTGAGCGCACGCTGTCGACGATTTCGCCACGCACCCTCGCGCTGACGCGAGCCGGTGTCTGTGCGAAGGCCGTCGTGGCCGCCAGCGCGAGGGTCCCGGCCGCGCCCACCCATATCATCCTCATCATGAGGCGATCATACCGCAAAGGCAGCCGGGGGGCCAGCCGCCTCCGTCGCGCTCAGCGCAGGCGACGCAGTGTGCCGTCGATCACGGTGCGCTTCCCGCATTCCTGCTCCCGCCCCCGTACGCTCTCGCCGTCCACGCGTGAACGGTGATGACCGTGCGCACAATGGGCACGGGTCGACATGGCAGATGCTCGGGCCGCGAACGACGCCGATTCAGGGAACCGCAGGCTACGGGCGTCCTCGATCGGGATAACTGGCTGCCAGCAACTCGATGGGATGGGCTACCGTGACGCCGGACCCACTCATGAGGAGCCCCGCTCCAATCTGCATGTGGCAACCAGGATTGCCGGTCGCCACGATCTGGGCATGGGTGTCGGCAATGCGGGCGAGTTTCGGGGCCAGCACCGCGTCCGAGGTGGCGGGTTCCACGAGATTGTAGATGCCGGCCGATCCGCAGCACTGATCGGCGTCCTCGAGCGGCACGAGGTCCAGCCCGGGCACCGCCTCGAGCACCACCATGGGGGGTCGCACCACACGCTGCGCATGCATCTGATGGCACGGCGGGTCGTGCGTGACCCGCAGCCCAATGGGGGTGGTGCCCATGCGCACGCCGGAGGAGGCCAGCAGTTCGCTGACATCGCGCGTGCGCGCTGACAGCGCCTCCGCGCGCGCCGACCACGCCGGATCGTCGTGCAGCAGGTGACCATACTGCTTGAGCATGGCACCACACCCCGCCGCGTTCACCACGATGAGATCGGCGGCGGTGCGCTCGAACGCGGCAATGTTCTCGCGCGCCAGGGCCCGCGCCCCCTCGAGATCACCCGCGTGGGCATGCAAGGCGCCGCAGCAACGCTGCCCCGGGGTGGCACACGATCGATACCCGTGGTATGCAAGGACGTGTACCGTGGCGTCGTTGACATGCCCAAACAGCCCCGACATTACGCACCCATCGAGCAGTGTGACCACGGGTGCCGGTGGTGCCGCGACCTCGGTGTTCTTCGCGTGGGCAACGTCTGCCGCGGCCGGCGCGCGTGGGGCCATGATGCGACGGCGCCAAGGCCCCGGTGCGGAGGCCGCCAGCATGGCAAACGGGAAGGCCAGCCGACGGGGGAGCAGGCGCGCGAGGAGCCGTGGCAGTCCAGTGGCGCGCACCGCACGCGCACCCGCCAGTGCCGCGCGCAGCAGCACATGATACCGGAATACGGTCAGTACCACCTGCGCCACGCGCGGGATCCCCCGCACGGGGCGCATCGTGGCGCGGGTGGCCTCGAGCAGTTCTCCGTAGGGTACGCCGGATGGGCACGCCGTCTCGCAGGCGCGACAGCCGAGGCAGCGGTCGAAGTGCTGCGCCACGCCCTCGTCCGCGAGCGCAATCTCGCCGTCCAAGAGGCGGCGCATGAGCACCAGACGGCCACGTGGCGAGTCGTTCTCGTCTTCGAGATTCACGTACGTGGGGCACGCCTGCAGACAGAAGCCGCAGTGCACGCACGCATCGAGCCCCGCCGCCGCCTGCTGCAACGGCGTCCCGGGCAGCGCGCAGTGCGGCGTCACGGCGGTCACGTGATCGGTGGTGGAGGAAACGGACGGAGGCATGGGTTCACGCATCGGGATGGGCACGCGTCGACGGCAACCACTCGGCGAGGCGATTAAGCACGTCACGGGCATCGAAGGCGTACTTCACGCCGGCCTCCAGTGGTGTACGCGGCGTATGGTGCGGTGCGGACCGTGTGCGTCCCTGATCGACCACCACGGTCATCGTGTGCAGGGCGCCGCGCGCAGCGGCGAGCCGGTACCACGTGGCCAGATCGCGTTCCAGCGACGCGAGGCCCGTACCGGGCATGACCAGCCGCAGGGAGCCGTGCGCCGGATCGTAGCTGAGCGTTGCCGAGTCGAACGCGTCGCGCGCGGCGCGAAAGAACGGCACGGCGTCCGATCGATGCGTCCGGGCACGCAGCACGATCGCGTCCGGGGGGGTGGCGCGCAGCGTACGCCATGTTTCGTCGTCGGGTGCTTCCCGTACATCGCCCACCGGCAGCGCCTGCAGCCGCGCGTGCAGCGCGCGCACGCGACTGGTGTTGCCGGAGAGCCGCGCCCAGAGTCGCGGCTCCTCGCCAGGGGAACTCACCAGCAGCATGGGCAGCGGCGCCCGCTGCGCCAGCACCGCGGGCAGCAGGTCGTCGAGGGCACCGGTGTCGGCATGCGGCACGGCGGCGCACACCAGCCGATCGACCGGCGGGCGGGCATGCAGGCGCAGGCTCACCTCGGTGATGACACCGAGCGTGCCCCACGCGCCCGTCTGCAACCGCACGAGGTCGAACCCCGCCACGTTCTTCACCACGTGCCCTCCGGCGCGCATGACGACACCGTCCCCCGTCACGACCTGCACGCCGAGCACGAGGTCGCGCACACGATGGTCACCCAACGCGAGTGGTGCTGGCGACGCGGTGGCCACGACGGCACCGATCGTGTCGTCGGGGGTGCCGTACGGATCGAGGGCCAGCATCTGCCCGTGTGCCGCCGTGGTCGCCGCGAGTTCGGCGAGCGTGGTGCCCGCCGCCACGGTGACGACCAGATCGCCCGGCGTGTACGCGCGAACGCCACGCAGGTGCCGCACCGACAGCGACGCGGCCGGCGCCCACGGCCCTCCGGCATGCAGCCAGCTGCCGCCTCCCTCGATGCGCAGCGGCCCCGACGCTGCGCGGATCTGCTCGGCCAGCCTGGTGATGTCAGACACGGACCTGTGGGCCACGGGGGCTCGGGCCGGTGGCCCCGTGCCACTCACGGCAGCTGTGCACCGGGATCACCTTGCCGGGATTGGCGCGCGTCTCCGGGTCGAAGACACGCCGCACCCGACACATCATGTCGAGCGAGTCGGCGTCAAACAGCGATTCCATGTACGGGAGCTTGTCGAGTCCCACCCCGTGCTCGCCGGTAATGGTGCCTCCCGCCTCGATGCACGCCGTCATGATCGCCCCCATCGCCTCGTGGACGCGCGCGCTCTCCGCCGCGTCGTGCGCGTTGTACGGGATGTTGGGATGCAGGTTGCCATCCCCGGCGTGGAACACATTGCACACGCGCACACCGAACCGTTCGCCGATCTGCTCGATGGCCGCCAGGACCTCGGGGAGCCTGGTCCGGGGCACCACGGCGTCCTGGACGACGAGCGCCGGGGCGAGGCGCCCCATGGCGCCGAAGGCCTTCTTGCGGCCCTGCCACAGCCGTGCGCGGTCGGCGGCGTCGGTTGCCACCGCGACCGATCGGGCGCCGGCCGCATGGCAGGCGTCCCGGATGATGGCCACGTCTTCGTCGAGCCCCTCCGCCACCCCGTCCACTTCGCAGAGCAGCACAGCCGCCGCGTCCACCGGATATCCCGCCGCATAGATGCTCGCCTCCACACACCGGATGGTGGCGTTGTCCATCATCTCCAACGCGGCAGGGACGATCCCGCTGGCGATGATGCGGGAGACGGCACGCGCGGCGTCGGTGACGCTGGCAAAGTCGGCGAGGAGTGTGTGCACCGCATCGGGGAGTGGAACCAGCTGTACCGTGACCTCCGTGGCGATGCCGAAACACCCCTCGCTGCCAACGAACGCACCCAGCAGGTCATAGCCCGACGACTCGGCGTACGCCCCACCGAGCCGTGTGACGGTGCCATCGGGGAGTACCACCTCGCACTCCAGCACGTGGTTCAGCGTGACGCCGTACTTGAGGCAGTGGGGGCCACCGGCGTTTTCGGCGACGTTCCCACCAATCGTACAAGCGGTCTGGCTCGAGGGATCGGGCGCGTACTGCAGGCCATAGCGCGTCGTCACGCGCGAGAGACTCGCGTTCACGACCCCCGGTTCGACGCGCGCCAGACGGTTCACCGGATCGACGTCGAGGATGCGGGTGAGCCGATTCAGGCCGATGAGCACGATGCCGTTGGCAAGCGCGCCCCCAGAGAGGCCGGTTCCGGCGCCACGTGGTACCCACGGGGTGCCGGTGTCTGCCAGCGCCCGTACGACCGCGATCACCTCGGCCCGGGAACCAGGGAACACCGCCAGCGCTGGCGTGGCGCGATACCCCGGCAGGCCGTCGGAATCGTAGGGGGCCAGCTCCGGGGCGCGTGACTTGACCCACCGTGGGCCAACAATTCCCTCGAGCGTCTCGCGCAGCGCAGTCATGGTCGCAAACTGTTGCCGCGGCAGTCGCAGGAGAAGAGGTGCGACCGGTGGGCCGCGCGTTACCCACATGACCATCGGTGACGGGGAAACGGGCACGGCGGAGTCCTTGTCGCCGTGCCCGTTTCGCGTCCGTCCATACTACCAAGCTGAGTGCCGGGTGCTCAGGCGGCGCCCCAGAACCCGGCCAGCGCGTGGCCATCCGGCGATTCGCGCAGCTTTTCGAAGGCCCGCTCCCGAATCTGGCGGATACGCTCGCGGGTGACGCCCATGAGCGCGCCGATGCGCTCGAGCGTCATGGCTTCGGCCCCTTCGTCGAGCCCGTAGTACAGATAGAGGATCTTGCGCTCGCGCGGGGTCAGGTACTTGCGGAAGACACGATCGATGAACTCCCGCATGAGACGGAAGTCGGTGCCGTCTTCGATATCGGCGTGCGTTTCGCCGGCGAAGCGCTCACCGAGCGTGGACGCTTCGCGATCCTGACGGTCGATCGGCGCGTCCAGCGAGACCTCGGTGCTGGTGATCTGGCGGGCGCTGCGCACCTGCTCCACCGGTTCATCGAGCAGCTTGGCCATTTCGGCGTCGGTGGGCTCGCGGTTGAGCACCTGCGAGAGAATCATCTCCCCGCGTGCCATGCGGATGAGTTGCGAATTCTGGTTGAGGGGAATCCGCACGCTGCGTGTCTGCTCGGCCAGCGCCTTGAGCACCGCCTGGCGCACCCACCATACCGCGTAGGAGATGAACTTCACGCCCTGATCCGGGTCGAACTTCCGGACCGCCTTGAGCAGCCCCTCGTTGCCGATGGCCACGAGTTCGGAGAGGTCGAGGCCATGACCCTGGTACTTCTTCACGTAACTGATGACGAACCGGAGATTCGCGGTGACCAGACGCTCCGCCGCGCTCTCGTCGCCCTTCTGCGCCAATCGCGCCAGCCGGCGCTCCTCGGCGGCATCCGTGATGAGGGGGAGCTTCTGAATGTCGTGCAGGTACTGGTCGAAGGCCGTGGAAGGCGCGGATCGGAAGAACCCTTTGGAACGGGTCTCGGAAGTCCTGGTCGCGGCGGCTGCCTGCATACGTCCTCGTCGTACGTGTTGCAGAGGTAGGGCCGGGGGAACGGCCCGAACTAGGGGTGGGAGCGCCACGATAACGGTCCCCGTCTGGACGGTCAATGAAAATTTTCCCAGTGCGACTAATAGAGACAGTAAAAAGCTACTATAAAGACAGTTGATCGAATTCCGTACAAAGATAACCGACTGCGACATGCGGGATTCGGCGTACGCCAGCGACTCGTCCCACCGGTATCCGCGGGGGTGTGGCGGCCATGCCGCGGCTCGTGGCATCGTCCCCCCATTCTCGGTATCGTGCCAAAGGCAACGAGTCCTGCGGCCACCGCGGCCCCGGACATTCGTTCGGGGCGGTGGCGCATCGTGGTTACGCCGCGGTGCCGAGGGACTCGGTGAGCACGGTCATGACCACATCGTCGGGCACCGGTACGGCCCAGCGTCCCTCCGCCGCCTCCATCTCGCCAATGGCGCGGGGAAGGGCATAGCGCGCGGCGCCACTGCGCGCCTTCTTGTCGCCGTGTGTCTCGGCCACCACGGCGGCCGGGTCGATTCCCGGCGGGAGCGTTACCGGCAGCCCGGCGCGCTGTACCGCGTCGCGGATCGACCGCGACAGTCCGTGGTGCGCAAGGCCGATCTGTTCGGCAAGTCGTGCCTCGACCACCATCCCCATGGCGACCGCCTCGCCATGCAGCATGTCGTACTGCCGAACCTTTTCAATGGCGTGCGCAATGGTATGGCCAAAGTTGAGGATTTGTCGCAACCCCCCCTCGCGGGTATCCTCGGCCACCACGTGGGCCTTGATGTGCACGCTGCCGGCAATGAGGGTATCCAGTCCCTTGGCCTTGGCCCCCTGCCTCACGACGTCGGGGAGTGCCGCGAGCACCTGGTCGAAGTAGCTCGCGTCGGCAATCACCCCGTGCTTGAGCATTTCGGCGAGTCCGCTCCGCAGCACGGCCGGGGGCAGCGTCTCGAGCACCAGCGGGTCGATGACCACGGCGGACGGATTGTGAAACGCCCCGACAAGGTTCTTCCCGGCGGGGGTGTCCACGGCCGTCTTCCCGCCAACGGACGCGTCCACCATGGCGAGCAGCGTGGTGGGGACCTGCACGACGGGGAGGCCGCGCATGAACGTGGCGGCAACGAATCCGGCCAGGTCGCCCACGACTCCGCCACCCAGCGCAATGATCGTGGTGTCGCGTCCGGCCCCCCACGCCACGAGCGCGTCCGTCAGCTCGGCCCAGCGCGCTCGGGTCTTTTCCTGTTCCCCGGGGGGAATGGTGAAGAGCTGCGCCGGTACGCCGGCACATTGCGCCAGTATCCTGTTGGCGTGGTGGGCACCCACGACGCGATCGCTGATGATGGCGACGCGATGGGCGGGCGCCGTGTCGCGCACGACGGCCCCCACCTCTGCCAGGACCCCGTTGGCGCAGTACACGGGGTACCCAAGCGGGAGCGCGAGCGGCGTGGGGAGTACGCCCATGTCAGCGCATCACCAGGTGACTTCGCCGGCTCCCGCGCGCTTGTTGGCGACACGGGCCAGCATGAACAGGAGATCAGAGAGCCGGTTGAGGTAGATCACCACGAGGTGCGGCAGCTCCACCTCGCTGGCCAGGTGCACCACGCGGCGCTCGGCGCGCCGGCACACGGTGCGGGCCACGTGCAGCGCCGCCGCCTTGGGGGTGCCGCCGGGAATGATGAAGCTGCGGAGCGGCTCCAGCTCCTGCTCGCACGCATCGATCGCCTTTTCGAGCTCGTCGATGCGTCCTTCGTCGATGCGGGCCTTGGTGAGATGGTCGCGCATCTTCTCGAGGTCCGGGGTCGCCAGCAGCGCGCCGATGGCGAAAAGGTCGCGCTGAACGGGGACCAGCACCTCGTCGATACGCGGGATCATCTGGATGGAGCGGGCCATGCCGAGCGAGGCATTCAGTTCGTCCACGTCACCATACGCGTCGACACGCGGGTGGTCCTTGCCTACGCGGCCGCCGCCAAAGAGAGCGGTCGCGCCTTCGTCACCGGATCGGGTATAGATCTTCATGCCGAAAGATAGCGGATGCCGCTCCAAAGCCGCAGGTCGAGGTTGACTGGTTCCCTGAGCCACGTGAGGTTTCACGCTATAGAACGTGCGATTATTTCCCCGCTTCCTTGCCGCGCTCGCTGCGCTGTGGTGTGCCGCGCCGGTCGCCGCGCAGGACCTGTCCTGCGAACGTGGTGACCGCGAGGTGCGGTCGCTGCGCTTCGTTGGTAACCGTGAGTACTCCGCTGCGGTCCTGGCGACCACCGTGGCGACGCTGCCGTCGACGCTCCCCGGGGTGCCGCTGATCGGCACCCGGCGCTGCCTCGATCCGGTCGAGTTCGCGCGGGATCTCCGCCGGCTGGAGACCCTGTATCGGCGGCGTGGGTACCCTGACGTGCGGGTAGACACCGTCGTTCGCGTGGTGCGCCCGGCTGTCATCGATATCGAGTTCCAGATCGCCGAAGGGGAACCGATGCGGGTGTCGGCGTTCGTCGTCCGCGGGATTGAAAGCAACGAGGCACTGGCCACGGCGGCACGCGACTTCCCGCTCCGCGCGGGCGGGTTGTTCGACCGGAGCGCGCTGGAGGCGGGGCGCGATACGCTCGTCCGGCGCCTGCGCAATCTCGGCTGGCCGCAGGCCGAGGCGCTGCTGGCGTACACCACCGACGTGCGGGCACGTACCGCCGATGTGGAGGTCACGGTGGTACCGGGTGCACGGGCGCGGGTCGGACGCATCGCGATCGCCGTGGACACCAGCCTGGGTGCTCGCGCGGTTTCCGACGCCACCATTCGGCGGACCATGGCGTTGCGCTCGGGCGACTGGTACTCGGTGCGCCGCATCATCGATGCCCAGCGCAACCTGTACCAGACCGACGCCTTTCAGCGGGTGGAGCTGCAGCCTGACAGTGTGCAACCGCCGGGGGACACCCTCGTCAACCTGACCGCGCGCCTCGTCGTGGGCGACCGCTTCGCGGCGCGCGGGGGCGTGGGCTGGGCCACCCTCGATTGCTTCCGCGCGCAAGGGTCTCTCACCGACCGGGATTTCCTGCCCTATGCCCAGCGGCTGGAACTCACCGCGCGTGTCAGCAAGATCGGTCTTGGGGCTCCGCTCGACGGTGCCGATGACTTCTGCCAGGGGCAGGCGCGCAGCGATCCCTACAGCCGCACGCTCAACTACTACACGTCGATGACGCTACGCCAGCCGGTGCGAGCCGATCAGGCCCGGGTGCCGTCGCTCACCGTGTTCAGCTCGACGCTGTCGGAGTTCAAGGCGTACCTGCGCCGCACGCCCATTGGCGGCGTGCTCTCGCTCTCGGATCCCTTTGCCCTGCGTCCGTCGCCCCGCACGCCCAGTACGCTCTCGTATCAGCTGGAACTGGGGCGCACCGAGGCGGAGCCGGCGTTCTTCTGCGCGGTCTTCAACGCGTGCGACAACGATCTGCGCAGTTTCCTGCAGCGCAACAACCGCCTGGCCGCCGTGGAGTTCTCGCTGTCGCGCGAACGGCTGAACGACGCGGTCAGACCCACGGGCGGGACCATCATGCGCGCCACGCTGCGTCACGCCAGCACGTGGATCGGCTCGGACGCCACCCAGCAGTTCAATCGCGCGTCCGGCGACGTGTCGTGGTACCGGCAGGTGGCCGGGGCGACGATCACCGCCCACGTCCGCGCCGGCATCGTGCAGGGGCTGGGGACCGGCAGCGGATTCGCCGGCTTCATTCCGCCGCAGGAGCGGCTTTACGCCGGTGGCCCGACCACGGTGCGAGGGTTTCGGCAGAACGAACTGGGCCCCGCCGTGTACATTGTGAGTGACTTCACCACCGAGACGGTGAACGGCGTGACCTACTTCCGTGCCGACCAGCGCGCGGTCACCGAGCGCGTGGTCCCCACGGGCGGCAACACGCTGGTCGTGGGCAACCTCGAGGCGCAATGGGTGAGTCCCGTGCTCCCGCGCCTGCTGCAGCTTGCCGCCTTTGCCGACGCCGGGCGGCTCTGGAACCGGGGGGGCACGGCGCTTCGCGCCGACGGGCCGGTGGTGAAGGTCACCCCCGGGTTGGGCGTGCGGGTCGCATCGCCATTTGGCGCGGTGCGCATTGACTTCGGGTACAACCCCTACGAGTTGCCGGCCGGTGCGGCCTACTTCAACGCGCGTCCACAAGGCGGGGTGGCCCCGCTCTATTGTGTCAGTCCCGGCAACACCTTGGGGGTGACCCTCGCCGCTGCCGATGGCCAGCCGGCGGCGCAGGCGGCGGGCAGCTGTCCGGCCACGTACCGGCCGGTCCGGCGTACGGGATTCTTCCGTCGTCTCAATCCCAGCATCTGGATCGGGCAAGCCTTCTGATGCTGCGCGCCGCCGCCGCCGGGGGGGCCTCGTAATGGCGCCACGCCGCCGCACGATCGTCCTGGGTACCGCTGCCGTCCTGCTGTCGCTGCTCGCGGCCGTGGTGGGCGGCGTCGTGACCCTCACGCAGACCGCGCGCGGCCGCGCCCTCATTCTCCGCACCGTGATGCCGCTCGCGCGCGCGGCCATTCCGGGGCGGCTCTACGTGGGCGCGGTGGGCGGCAATCTCTTCAGCGACATCACCATCGACAGCGTCGATGTCCGGGCCCCTGACGGGACACCGTTTCTCAGCACGGGGCCGATCCGCCTCAGTTATGATCCGCGCGATCTGCTCGACGCGCGCATCGTGGTGAAGTCGCTCGAAATCACGCGACCGGTGATCACCCTCATCGACTACGGCAAGGATGATTGGAACTGGCGTCGCGCGCTGCAGCGCACCCCGCGCCGTCGCAGCGCGCCAGGCACGACCCGGTTCGGCAAGTACATCGTGATCGACACCACGGCGCTTCACGAAGCGACCTTCGTGATGCGGCTCCCCTGGCAGCTGGCGGACTCCCTGCGCGGGGCCAAGCGCGACAGTGCGTTGGCCTACAACCTGGGGCGCCTCGACGGGGAGGTGCGACGGGAGGATGGCCGGCTTGTGCGCGTGCACCGCTTCGTGCGCGGCAATCTGGCACTGGGGCGTTCATGGCTGGCGCACCCCGACACGGCCGGCATGCGCTTCCCGGTGCGCCGTCTCGACGTGATGTGGATCCATCCGCCCTTCTGGTTCAAGGATCTTTCGGGGGATTTCCGTCGCCTCGGCGATTCCCTGTGGGTGGAGAATGCCCGGTTCGACCTGCCGCGCAGTACGGCGCGCGGCGGCGCCAAGATCGTCTGGGGCGGCAACCTCCCCGTGCGCTACGATGTGCGCCTGCGTCTCGACAGTGTGGCCCTGAGCGATCTCGCGTGGATCGACGAGACCGTGCCGCACACCGGGGGCGGCAGCGCCAGGCTCACCATGCGGAACGACCCGCGCGATCTCAACATCATCGATTACGCGATCACCGACATGGACGCGCGGTCGCTGAAGTCACGACTGCGGGGCTCGATGACCTGGGGCGTGGGTGGCTTCGTGACGCGGCTGACCAACGTGAACCTCGACCTGCAGCCCGCCCACACCGAGCTGCTGCGCTGGTTCAACGGGGAGCCCTTCCCGTACGACTGGCGCGGGGCCGTGCGCGGGACGCTCCGCGCCAGCGGTGGCTACGTGACCGACTGGGCGCTCGATGAGGCACGGGTGACGTTCGAGGACGAGCACGTGCCGGGCGCCATCTCACGGGCACAGGCCAGGGGACGCCTCGACATCTTCCGGCCTGCCGAAGCCATCCTCAAGGGGATGGACCTCACGATCGACCAGCTCGATTTTCGCACGCCACGGTTCGTGAACCCGCTGTTCGCGGAGCTGGGCGGCTTTGCGCGTGGAGTGGTGCGCCTCGACTCCCTGTGGTACGATGCGCGCTTCCGTAACGCGGACGTCGAACTCGTGGACGGCCCGGGGCAACCCTCGCGCTTCACCGGGACCGGCCGCTACACGCTGGTCACGGAAGGGGTCAAGTTCGACGTGGATCTCGAGGCGTTGCCGCTTTCGTACACTACCCTGTCGCGTTCCTATCCCAACATGCCGCTGCGCGGCAGTGCCGTGGGACGCATTCGGGCCACGGGCATGGCCGACCGGTTCGACCTGAACACCACCCTCTCCGGTGAAGGGGGGGAGGTGAGCTTCACCGGCGTGGCGGATGCGCTGGAACCGGTGATGGGGGCGGCCGGCGAGTGGCGAGTGCGCGGCGGGAACCTGCAGGCGCTGTTCGGCAGCAGCACCTTCCCGACGTCGACGCTCAACATGGCGGGCACGGTCGACCTCACGGGCACCGTCAACGCGTTGGGAGTCTTCCGCAACGACAGCTTCACCGGCCCGCTGCGCGCAACGATCGATCAGTTCTCGCGGATCGCCGATGCGCGGGTCTTCGGAGGGAGCGCCGCGCTGCGTTTCGACCAGGGCGTCGTGCGGGTCGACACCCTGACGCTCGAAAGCTCGGCGGCGCGCCTGACGGCCCGCGGGGGGGTGGGCCTGACCGAGGCCAAGCGCGATTCGCTGCTGCTGTCGGTGCACATCGATTCCCTGGGCGGGCTGCGCCCGTGGCTTTCGCCCACCGATACCGGCAAGCGCGCGCTGGTCCTGCCGACCGACACGCTGCGTGGTACCGTGGAGGTGTCGGGCGCCCTCCGTGGCTCCATCGACACGCTGGACACGCGAGGGCTCGATCTGCAGCTGCGGGCTGACGTGAGTGATCTCGTGGTCGCGAGTTCCCGCTCCATCCGCACGGCCTTCGACCTCGACGTGCGTGATGTGCTGCGCGGCGCCACCGGACTCTTCACGGCGTCCGCCGATTCGGCCTATGTGGCGGGCATCGACGTGGCGGCTGCGACGGCGCGTGCCACGCTCAAGGGCGGACTCGCCGATCGGTTTTCCTTTGCCTTGCGCACGCCGTCGGAGTCGCGCGTGGCGATTGCCGGCGGGGTCACGCGGCGTGGAGATTCCACCGACGTGCGTCTGGACACGCTTACGGTGCGCGTCGATACCCTGGGCGCGCGGCCGCGCGGCTTCGCGCTGGTCGGCCCGTCGACGCTGCGGTGGCAGCCCGACGGCGAGGGCGCGCTGGACTCCCTCGTGCTGCAGCACACCGATACGGGGAGAGTGGCCGTGCGCGGGCGGGTGGCGGCCGGCGGCGCCGTCAGCGCGAGCGTCGATGTGGCCCGTTTGCCGCTCAGCGATATCGGTCGCCTCCTGCGCCGCTCGGGGCTCGAACAGGGAGCGCTGTCGGCGCAGGGCGTCGTCAGCGGCACGCGCGAGCAGCCGCGGCTCACGGGCTCGGTCTCGCTGGCCGACGTCGTGGTCGGCCGTGTACGCCTCGGCGACCTGAGCGCACAGGCGCGGTACGACTCGCTGCGGCTCACCCTCAATGGCGCCCTGCGCCTGCGCGGCGTCGATGCCGTGCGGGCCACGGCCTCATTGCCACTCGATCTGGCGCTCGCGTCCCGCACCACGCGCCGTATCGACGAGCCGCTGGCCGGGCGCATCACCGCCCAGCGTACCGACCTGTCGCTGCTCGAAGCGCTCTTTCCGGATGTCACGCGGGCCGCGGGAACACTGGAAAGCGATGTGCAGCTCACCGGCACGTGGAATCGACCACGCCTCCGTGGGCAGGTGCGCATGGACAGCGCAGCGCTCACGCTCGCGAATCTCGGCATTCGTCTGGAGCGCGCCACCGCTGACATCGGACTGACCGGCGACAGCATCCTCATTCGGCGCTTCGGCGCCGTGAGTGGTGCCCCCACCGATACCCTCGGCGTGTCCGGGGTGATCGGCATCACCGAGATCGCCAGGCCGTCGTTCAACCTCCGTCTGGCGGCCAACAACTTCCTCGCGGTGGACAAGGCGCGCACGGCAACGCTCACGGTCAGCACGCCCATGCCGGTCGTGCTCACCGGCCCGGGCGACGCAGCTCGTCTGCGTGGCGCGGTACGTGTCGATCGCGGGCGCGTGTACATCAGCCAACTCACCCAGCGTCGCGCGCTGGACCTGAGCGACAATCTCGATCTCGTGGATACGACGCCACTGGTGATGAATGCGCTGCTGCCCAACGCGCCGAGTGCACTGGTGCGAAACCTGCAACTCGACGATGTGCGCATCGGCATCGGCGACGACGTGTGGCTGCGCTCCCCCGAGGCGAACCTCAAGCTGGGGGGGCAGCTTCGCGTGACCCAGGCGCCATCGCGTGATGGGCGCGTCGCCCGATTGGCGCTGGCCGACTCGCTCACCGTTGAACGGGGCACGTACCAGCTCAACCTCGGGCTGGCCCGGCCAAGCTTCGAGGTGGAACGCGGACTCGTGCGTTTCTTTGGTGATCCGGAGCTGCAGCCCACCCTCGATATCGCGGCGCTGCATACTGTACGCGAGACGCGGGCGAACTCCAACCAGCAGTTCGTGCGCATCCGTGTGAACATCGGCGGGACGGTCGATCGCCCCACGTTGGCGCTCACCAGTGCCGACAATCCGCCCCTGCCCGAGAGCGACCTGCTCAGTTACCTCGTGACCGGGGAACCGGCGTACACCGTGCTGGGGAGCACGTACGCCGAACAGGGGGCCACGCTGGCGCTTCGGCTGGCCGGGTCGTACCTGTCGAGTCGACTGGCCGGTGGCCGCTTCGACGTGGTGCAGGTGGAGCCCACGGCCCTCAATCCGGGTGACGCGGCCAATCTCCGCCAGAACGGCCTCGGCATTCTGGCCTCCACGCGCGTGGGGGTTGGCGGACAGGTGGCCCGCAACACCTTCCTCACCTTCAGTACCGGCCTGTGCGGGCTGGCACCGCAGAGTGGCGGCAACGGCGATGCCCTCTCGCTCTTTGCGCAGGGACTGGGGGTCAAGGTGGAGCGACGCTTCGAGGGGGGGCTCTCCGTTTCAGCGGGGGTGGAGCCCGGGTCGAGCGCCCAGGCCTGCGGCCGGGCAGGCATCAGCCGCACTTTCCAGCAGACGCCGCCGCAGGTGGGGATCGACTTCTTCCGCTTCTGGACCTTCTAGGCGAGGTGGTCTCTGCCGCGACGACGTTTCGCGGCCATGGGGATCGTCGTCCTTTCGATAACCCATGCTCCGCGCCTCCACACCCGCCGCCACACCGGCGACACGACTCCTCCCCGCCATCCTCGACGCGATCGATCGCGCCGAGTCGACCGGGGCACGGGTCCAGATCGCGGCGAATGCCCTGTACGATCTGGGCTTCGATCGGGTGGTTATATCGCTGCGCGATGCGTCGCTCAACCCGACCGTGGTGGCCCATGCCGGCAGCCCCGATCTCACGTCACTGACGGGCTTCGGGCTCAAGCCCCTGCCAGGGGCTGTGTGGCGCCGGCGGCTCTCGCACCTGGAACGCTTCCGGGTGGGCGATCTGTACCTGCTCGATGGTAGCGATCCGTGGGTCGCGCGGGAGTTCTTCGGCACGGAGCCGACCCCGGCCGGCGACGGCGACGGGTGGCTGGCGACCGACCAGCTGGTGGCCGTCATGCGCGGGCCAAGGGGCGAAGTGGTCGGCACGATGAACCTGGCGGGTGCACGCGATGGTCGCCGTCCTGATGAACGGAAGCTGGGCGAGATCGAAGCCGTCGTGCGCCACCTGGCCGCCCGGGTTGCCTACGATGCGCTGGAAGCGCTGGCGCTCCAGCGGCACGAGCGCCTCACGCTGCTCCAGGAGGCCGGCGCGTCGCTCACGCGTTCGCTCGACGAGCAGGAGATCATGCGGGAGCTCGCCCGGCAGGTCCAGCGAGCCATTCGCTGTGACGGTATCGCCGTGCTCGTTCCCGATCTCCACAACGACATTCTCGCGACTGCTCTGCGGCTGGTCCGCGGCGTCGAACGACCGCGCGGCCCCGTGCGGCTGGGCGATGGGCTCGTGGCCGAAGTGGCGCGTACCGGCCGCCCCGTGCGCGTGGGGGACCGCGACGCGGACAAGGCGCGCGAAAAGGCCGGTATTGCGCCGCCGCTCTCGATGTACGATGTCGTTGGCGAATCGGGAGTGGCCAACAGCGTGGTGGCGGTCCCCATTCGCGTGGGAATCCGATTGCTCGGCGTGCTTGCCGTGCACTCCACCAGCCCCGACATCTACACGGCCGAAGACGAGGAGATGCTGGCCACCTTGGCCTCGCAGACCGCCACCGCCATTGCCAATGCGCGGCGGTATGCCGAGAGCGAGCGGGAACGCCGTACCACCGAGGCGCTGGCCGACGTGGCGCGCGCGGTCGGCGAGTCGCTGCGGCTTGGTGAGGTCCTACGCCTCATCCTGCGCCATGCCGTCTCGCTGCTGAATGTCGAGGGCGCGTGCATTGCGCTGCGCACGGGTGACTATCTCCACATCGTGGCCGCCATCGGCAGCGCTGATGTCCTGAGTGGCGTGCACCTGCCCGTCAACGCGAGCCTCATCGGTCGTTCGGTGCTGTCGAACGAACTCATTCTCATGAACGAGTTCGGGGGCGACCATCCGATGAACCGGCTGGTTCAGCATCTCATGCGCATTCAGCGCACGGTGATTGCGCCGTTCGTGACCGGACGCGGCACCATCGGCGCCATCGGCATCCTCAATCGCGAGCGCCCGTTTGACGCGGAAGACGCCAAGGTCCTGCAGCGACTGGCCGATCAGGTGTCGGTGGCCATCGTCAACGCGCGGCTGTTCGAGGAAATCGAACGCGCCACCCGCGAGTGGAAGGTGGCCTTCGACAGTACCGCCAACGGCATCGTGGTACTCGAGGAATCGCTCACGGTGAGCCGCTGCAACAGTCGCGCGGCAGACCTGTGCGGCTTCAGCATTCCCGGGCTCCTGGGCCGGCGCTTTCGCGAAGCCCTGGTGGGCAGCGGGGACTCCGAGGAAGGACGCCAGCTCGACGCCTTCATCGAGCGCGCGCTCACCGAGGGTATGCCGGTACGCGAAACGGTGCGCGACATGGCGACCGGCCGCCTCTTCTCCCTCCTCGCGGCCTCGCACCCGGACGGGGGGTGCATCATCACCTTCGACGACGTGACGGAGACGGCGCGTCTTGCCGAGCAGCACCGGAAGGTGCTCGACACGGTCTCCGACGCCATCATCATCACCGGGCTCGACGGGCGCATCACCTTTGCCAACCCGGCCGCGCACCGGCTGATGGGCTGCAGCAGTCTTGTGGGTGCGCTGGTGACCGACCTCGTCGTCCCCGCTGACGTGGCGGCGCTCGAGCGCGAAGAGCTGGCCACGCGGCGGGGCCAGGCGCGTCGCTACGAGTGTGAAGTGCAACGCGCCGACGGCACGACGCGCGCCGTACAGGTGAGCACTGCGCCCCTTTACGAGCTGAGCGAGGTCACCGGCACGGTATCATGTCTGCGAGACGTGACCGAGCAGCGCGCCGATGCGCTGGCGCGTCACCGCAGCGAGGAGTTGTACCGCCGCCTGGTCGACAACGCCATCGACGCCATCTTCACGGTGGCGCCGGACGGTACGTTCACCTCGGTGAATCCCGGGTTTCTCACCGAGGCCGGACTCCCCGCGAACAAGGTGCTCGGCGAGCATTTCCTGACGCTGGTCGATCCGGTGGATCGAGACTTCGCCGAGCGGGAGATGAGGGCTACGCTGGCCGGGGCGCGTCGCCGCCTCCAGCTGCGCTGCCTTGGGCACTCCGGCTCGCGTCTCACCCTCGTCACCACCGCCCCGCTTCTGGAAGACGGCGTCGTGGTTGGCGCGCTGGGGATCGTGCGCGATATCACGAACGATGAGATCCGGCACGAAGCCACGCTGCAGCAGGCCCGGCTGGCCGCCGTGGGACAATCGCTGGGACGCGTGGCCAACGAATTGAACAACCCGCTCGGTAGCCTGCTGGCCGTCGCCGAGCTCCAGCTGTCGTCTCTCTCGCTCGGGGCAGAGGACCGCCGCGCGGTCGAACAGATCGCGGAGGAGGCGCGCCGCGCCAGCCGCATCGTGGGGCAGCTGCTCGATACCACGGGCGAGGCGCCGCAGCACGGCGCCACCCGCGCGCCGGTGGACGTGAACGCCGTGCTGCGTCGCGCGCTCGACCACCACGGCTACACGCTGCGCGCCATCAATACGACGGTGCACACGGCGCTGGCACCCGGGCTCCGCCTCGTAAGCGGCGATGCGCTGCAGCTGCAGCAGGTCTTCTCGAATCTGCTGGCCAACGCGGAGCAGGCACTCAGCGAGCATCGCGGCACGCGTGAGGTGCGGGTCACGTCGGCCATGCACGGCGACGAGGTCCGGGTGACCATCGAGGACACCGGTCCCGGCATTCTCCCGACGCACGTGGAGCGGGTGCTGGAACCCATGTTCACGACCCGCGGGGCGCGCGGGCATCGTGGGATGGGGCTAACCATCACCCACGCCATCGTGCATGACCATGGTGGACAGGTTCACGTCCACTCCACGCCGGGCCAGGGGGCGCGGTTCACACTCACCTTCCCGTCGCTGGCGGAAGGCACTTCGCTGACACCGCCGCCAGCAGGTCGTACTCCTGTTGGCGCTGCCGCGATTTCCGCGTCGCCGGACGGCACGCTGCCGGCCAGCGATGCCCCGGCTCCCGCTGCGGCCTCGATCCTGCTGATCGAGGACGAGCCGACACTCCGGGCCGCGATCAGCCGGTTCCTGCGCAGCCAGCACTACGACGTGCAGGTGGCCGACAGTGGCCGTGCGGCGCTGGACCTGGTGAGCGCCGGGCGCTTCGATCTCATCCTGCTCGATCTCCGCATGCAGGGGATGTCGGGCGAGGATGTCTACGACGCCATACGGGCCGCGCACCCGGAGCAGGCGCAGCGCGTGGTATTCATGACTGGCGATCTACACAGCGCGGCGGCCTCGCGCTTCATCCGCGCCACCGGACGCCCCGTGCTGGCCAAGCCATTCACGCTGGCCGAGTTGGCCACCCGCCTCGAACAGCTCCTGGAAATCCGGCGCTGAGCCTGCGTAGGTCCCGGCGTGGCTTACGACACGATGCCGGGGTGCGGGGTGGGGAGCGACGGCGCCTGTGCCCCATGCACGGTGAGCGTACAGGTGGCCGTGTGCTGCGAACCGATGTTGATGATCATGCGATACTCCCCCGCCACATCGAGTGGGAGGTCGAGCTGCACGATGACCGGCATATCGAGCTCACTCGAACCGGGCGGTGCACCGCCAATCTCGAGTTCTGCCTGCGAGCTCCAGAGCTCATTCCCTTTGGGATTCATCCAGCGGAGCACGAGCGGGTACACACCGGCATCCTGCGCCGTGGCCTTGAGGCGCAGGACGAACGAGGTGCGCGGGTGCAGGGCCGGGAGTTGCCCGACCTGAACGGCGTCGAAGATCCCCAGGATATTCAGCTTCCCTTCCTGGGAAATGTTCGCCGCATCGGCGAAGAGCGCGAAGGAAACATGCATGTCGCAAGATAACGTGACCGCGCTACCCGGTGTGGGGCCGAGTCATCTACATTGCGGCATGTCGTCGCTGTCTCCCGTGCGCGCACGCGCCACCACTCCCGCGTCTGCCGCCGAAGCGGCCAGTACGGCCGCCCCACAGGGGTTCGGGGCGACCGACGCCGGGTTGGTACTCATGGCGACGATCTGGGGGGTCAACTACAGCGTCGTGAAGGCGGGACTGCAGGCCATGACCCCACTGTCGTTCACCGGGGTGCGCATGGTGTTTGCCTCGGTGGTGCTCTTCGGCATTGCCTCGTTCGTGCGTGCCGAGTGGCCCAACCGGCGCGACATCGTGCGCCTGCTCCTCCTCGGCCTGCTGGGAAACGGCTTCTACCAGCTGCTGTTCATCTCGGGGATGGCCCGCACGCGTGCCGGCGTGGCGGCACTCATCGTCGCGGCGGGGCCGGCATGGATCGCCATTCTGTCGCGGTTGCTCGGACGCGAGCGCGTGTCCCGTCTCGGGTGGGCCGGCATCGGGCTCCAGCTCATCGGTGTCCTGTGCGTGGTAGGCAGCACGCAGAAATTCGACGGCGGGAGCGACGGCCTGCTCGGCGCCGTCCTCATTGCGACCGGCAGCATCGCGTGGGCGTTGTACAGCATCCTGCTGCAGCCGTACACGCAGCGCAGCAATGGCTTGCATCTGTCGGCACTCACCTTGGCCAGCGGGGCGGCCATGATGGGGGTGATCGGCATCCCCGACATGCTCCGGCTCGACTGGGGTGCCGTTGGGCTCACGGGGTGGGGCGCTGTCGCGTACTCCGCCTTGCTGGCCATGGTGGTCGCGTACCTGCTTTTCTACCGCGGCGTACGCATCCTCGGTCCGACCAAGACGGCCATGTACGGCAATCTCCAGCCCATCATCGCCATTGCCGTCGCGTGGATTCTCCTGCACGAAACCCCCACCGGATGGCAGCTGTTGGGGGCCGCCTGCATCATGGGCGGGCTGCTGGTGTCACGAACGGCCAAGGTGCGTCCGGCACCGGAAGCCCTGGAGGAAGCCGCGTGAAGCTGGTGCTCTTCGACATCGATGGCACGTTGCTGCGCACGGACGGCGCGGGGCGGCGCGCCATGGAGTACGCCTTGCACCGCGTCTTCGGTGTTCGCGGTGATCCCGCGTACCACTACGACGGCAAGACCGACCGGCAGATCACCCGCGAGCAGATGCGGTGGGCCGGAGTCCCCGATGCCGATATCGACCGGCGCATGGACGACGTGTTCGCGTGCTACACCGAACGACTCGCCGCCGAGTTGGCGGACGGCGCCGAGCAGGCCATCGTGTTGCCGGGGGTCGAGCCGTTGCTGGCGCGACTGGCTGAGGAAGCGCCGGTCACGCTGGGGCTGTTGACCGGCAATATCGAAGCCGGGGCTCGGCAGAAGCTCAAGGCCGTGAATCTCGCGTGGGAGCAGTTTCTGGCGAACGCCTTCGGCAGCGATCATGAGCAGCGCCCTATGTTGCCCGCCGTGGCGCAACGTCGCGCGGAGGCGTTGCTTGGGCGGCAGGTCCCAGGTGAACGCATGGTCATCATCGGCGACACGCCCGCGGACATTCACTGCGGGCGCGCACTCAACGTACGCGCCATTGGTGTGGCCACCGGGCGCTACACGGTGCCTGAGCTGGCCTCGCACGCGCCCACCGCGGTGTTCGCCACGCTGGACGAGACCGAGGCCGTGGTCGAGGCCATCCTGGCATGACGTCAGCCCCCAGCCCGCTTCCGGTGCACGTCGTGGGCATCGTGCGCGGTCGGGAAATCAATGCGATGTGCACCATCGCGCTCGATCATGACGCCGTGGTGCTGGAATGGCCGCAGGCGGCGGCGTGGCGCCTCGCGCTGGACGGCATCGAGGGGCTCGGCATGGGTGCGCAGGGGCTGACGGTGTATCTCCGCGATCACGACGTGCTGGAGTTGACGGGTGACGACGCGCTGCGGCCTTTCGCGCTGGCGGTCATGGATCGCGTCTGCCTCATGCCCGAACTCACGCGGGGACTGCGGCACTTCGGCGCCGCACCGCGCCCTGCCGACCGGGGCGCGGGGGGCACCACCACGACCGATCGCGATGTGCTGCAGGCGGCCCACGATGCGTGGTTCGGTCCGCTCCTGGCGGCACGACGCGCCGTGCATGGCGTGAGCGATCCGGTCCGTCAGGTCACGCTCATGGATGCCGCGGCGCTCACGGAGGCCATGACGGCAGCGTCCGCGCAAATCGCGCAGCTGCTGGCACCTGCGGATGCCGCGGAACGGCGCGCCACCGAGGCCGCCATCGAGGATGAGGCGCGGGCACTCTTCACCGCCCTCGAGCGACTGCGTGTCACCGGTGACCTCGTGCGCCACGGGGCAACGGACACCCGCTTCGCCGACTGGCGCCGATGGGTGTCGGCGGTGCAGGGAGTCTTCGCGTCGGCCGACGAGGCGTGGACGATGGTCGCGGAGATCGTGCGGGAGCACTGAGTGCGGCGTGCTACCCGGCGGCGCCGCTCAGTCGGCGCCGCTCAGTGGCCGCAGCCGCAGTCGGACCCGCACCCGTTCTTCGGCCGGCGCGCCGCCGCCGTGGCGCGCCAGACCATGCGCCCCACGTAGATCAGCGCACTGGCCACAATGAGCCATACCGCCACGCGCTCGGACGTCATCGTCGTCAGCCTCCGAACCCCAGCGCTCGTCCACCGGCGTACACGACCCACGCGGCACCGTACGCCAGGACGAGCATGTACGCGAACTGAATCGATGCCCACTTCCATCCCAGTGCGCCGCCGCCGGCTTCGCGCACCGTGACGGCGACGGTACTGATGCACATGAGCGCGAACACGTAGAAGACCATCAGGCCGATCGCCACCAGCGGGGTGTACACGCGCGCGCCGGTTGTCGGATTCGTTTCGGTCTGCAGCTTTTCGGTCAGCGCGGCTTCGTTCTCCCCGCCCACCCCGTAGATCGTCCCCATCGTGGACACGAACACCTCGCGGGCAGCGAAGCTGGCGGCGATGCTCACGCCGATCTTCCAATCGTACCCCAGCGGGCGCACCATGGGTTCGATGGCGTGCCCGATCTGCCCCAGCACCGATCCCTCCAGCTGCCGTTCCTGCCGGGCGCCTTCGGGGAGCGACGGATCCACGATGGTGCGCGGATACGTGGCCATGGCCCAGAGCACGATGCTGAGCGCCAGAATGACGGTGCCCGCACGGCGCAGGAACAGCTGACAGCGCTGGGCCACGCTGACCAGCAGCGACCAGGCACTGGGCAGTCGATACGGGGGCAGCTCGAGAATCATGGGTCGCACCGGCCCCTTGAGCAGCGTCCGCTTGAAGATCGCCGCCACCACGAGAGCGGCGACGGTTCCGAGCAGATACATGCCCAGCATCGTGGCGCCCTGCAGCGTCAGCCCCGGCAGCAGTGAGGTCGCCGGCACGAAGGCGCCGATCAGCAGCGTGTACACCGGCAGACGCGCCGAGCAGCTCATGAGTGGCACCACCATGATGGTGGCGAGGCGATCCTTGGGGTCCTCGATGGTCCGCGTCGCCATGACGCCGGGCACGGCGCAGGCGTAGCCCGACAGCATGGGAATGAAG
Organism: Gemmatimonas sp.; assembly: GCF_027531815.1. Taxonomy (NCBI): domain Bacteria; kingdom Pseudomonadati; phylum Gemmatimonadota; class Gemmatimonadia; order Gemmatimonadales; family Gemmatimonadaceae; genus Gemmatimonas; species Gemmatimonas sp. The sequence continues at coordinate 525,518 of NZ_JAPZSK010000004.1, forward strand.
CTCTTGCCGTGCAGCCCGACCGTACGCATGACGCGATCCATGAGGAACGCCGCGCGCGCCATGTACCCGGAGTGTTCGAGCAGGGTGATGAATGCGAAGAGGATGGCGATCTGCGGGAGGAACACGAGGACCGAGCCCACGCCGCCGAAAACGCCGTCCACCACCAGCGACTTGAGGTCGCCGTCGGCCATCCGATCACCCACGGCGCCGCCCATGGCCCCGATGAGTACCTCGATGCCATCCATGAGCGGTGCCGCCCACGAGAACACCGACTGGAAGACGATGGCCATGAGCAGGAGAAAGATCAGCGGGCCCAGCACCCGATGCAGCACGACGCGATCGATGCGATCGCTGAGGTTCTGCTTGATCGAGCGCGGCCGTGACACGGTGCGCTCCACCACGTCGGCAATCCAGGCGTAGCGCAGCTCGCTCTCCAGGCGATTGGGCTGGAACCCCCGATGCCTGAGGGTGGCGATGGCGTCCTGCACTTCGGCCTGGAGGCGGGGCACGGTGGCCAGATGCGCTTCGGACTTCTGGACGCTCAGCAAGCGCAGCGCTTCCATCCCTGCCGCGCTGCGGGTGAGTCCGGCGTCGGTAAGGCAGGTCGTGAGCGGCTCGAGGGCATCGCGCACGTCCGGTGGAAGCGTGAAGCGGCGCTGTGGTGGCGGGAGGGTGGCCGCGGTGAGGAGCGCCCGTTTGAGGGGATCCAATCCTTCACCACGCTTGGCCACCGTGGGTACGATGGGCACGCCCAGGGCGTGAATCAGCTCGGGGACGTCAATGGCGATCCCTTCGTCTTCCGCCACGTCGTACTGATTGAGGGCGACGACGACCGGAATGCCCAACTCGAGCACCTGGCTCGTGAGGAACAGATTGCGCTCGAGGTGCACGGCGTCCACGACCACCAGCACGACATCCGGAGTCCAGCGGTCGCTGTCGCGGTGGAGCAGGACTTCGAGCGCCACCTGTTCGTCGGGGGAGCCGGCGGAGAGCGAGTAGCTGCCGGGCAGGTCGAGAACGGTGAACCGGTGGCCGTCAGGGCCCTTGACGCTCCCTTCGACCCGCTCGACGGTAACCCCGGCGAAGTTGCCGACGCGCTGCCGAAGCCCGGTGAGCGCGTTGAAGAGTGTGGTCTTGCCGGTGTTCGGATTGCCGATGATGGCAACCCGCAGAGGAGCGTCACGGTGCTCGCGCGAGGCCTCGCTGAGACCCGCCCGCCCGCTCTCGGGCGCCTGATCGGCTGGAGCGGGCGGCATCATCGTTGTTACGGGGGGACGGGCGGTCATCGCGTTCAGCTCGAAGCAGCGGCGAAGTGCGCCCGCCGGTGCCGGTTGCGCGGGCTCAGGCTCGCGCGGCGACCGGCTGCACGGTGATCCCCGCCGTGAGCGCCGACCCCAGAGCGAGCCGGGTCCCGCGCACTTCGAGGAGCATGGCGTCGCGCGCGTCGATGATGTTGACGGCGGTCCCTTCGCAGAAGCCGAGCGCACGCAGGCGGCACGCTTCGTCGCCGGAGCACTCGATATCCACCACGGTGGCGCGGGTTCCGGCGCGACAGGCGCTCAGCGCGCAGGTGGTGCGCGGCGCACTGTCAGCAGGCTGGAGCGTAGGAAGGGAGGCCGAGCGCACGGGAGTAGATGAGAATTGTTCTCAACAGGTGTATTGGAGTATACACGACTCGGCGTTCTCGGCGCAATGGGGAATAGGGGCGTCGGGATTGGGGAGGGTGGGGTGCGGTCGTGATCGTCGCGAGGTTCCGCTGGCCTCTCTCTCTACTGCAGACGGCAGACGGCAGGAACCACAGACGGCAGACGGGAGGCATGCGGAAGAACAACCCGGGGCTGGCGCTGCGCGCCGCCCCGATACGACACCCCAAAGGAAATCGGGCGCGCCGCAAAGCGGCCGCGCCCGTGTTGTTCTCCCACATTCCTCCCGTACTGCGAGCTGTCGTTCCTGCCGTCTGCCGTCTGCCGTTGCACCAGCTCGCCGCCGGCACCGTCCTACGCTGCCGCCACCGGTCTCCGCCGCGATACCAGCAACCCCACGCCGATCGAGAAGATCGTGATGGCGATGATCTGCGCGGTGGTGAGCCCCACGGTCAACGCGTCGTCCTTGGCGCGGAAGAACTCCACGATGAAGCGCTCGATCCCCGCCACCACGCAGTAGAGACCAAAGAGCCACCCCTCGCGGTTCGTGTGCGCGCGGAACCGCCACAAGACCATGAACATGATGAATCCCATCAGCGTCTCGTAGAGCTGCGTGGGATGCACCGCCACCACATCGGCGGGGTTCGTTCCGGCGGGGAAGCTCACGCCGAACTGCGAACTCATCACGCTCACCGTACTCGGCGGCGCCCCCTCGGGGAACTGCGTCGCCAGGAAGCCGTTCCACGGCCGTCCGTAGTCGTCGCCCACCGCCCAGCACCCGGTGCGCCCCACCGCATAGCCGGCGGCAATGGCTATTCCCGCCACATCGGCGATGCGCAGGAAGTTGAGCTTCTTGTAGCGGATGACCGCCCAGCAGAGCGCGACCGACCCCATGAAGCCGCCCCAGAACACGAAGCCCCCGCGACTGAAGAAGGCCCCGGGGTCGCCGGTGAGCACCACATAGTACGTCTTCGCGCCGATCAGCGTCCCCAGCAGCGCGGCGAGTACGATGTCGGGAATGGCGTCGGCCTCCACGTCATGCCCGCGACGCCACAGCTCCCGCTGGCAGATGATCTGCGACACGGCGAACGCCGCCAGCACCGCGAGGCCGAAGCCGGTGACCTCGAGCGGGCCGAGCTGGAAGTTCGCGGGGTGGTGTACAATGGGAGAAAGCATGCTCAAAAGTACTCAGTCGGTGACGGCATGCCGGTCGGCGACCAGCCCCGGAAGGGGCAGCGAGGCCACGGCGGTGAAGGTCGGGTCGCCCCGTTCGCCCTGCGACGCCCGAAAGAGCCCCGCTGCGGCAATCATGGCGGCATTGTCGGTGGCGAGTCGCGGAGAGGGCGCGAACACCTCGCCGCCACGACCGGCGAACCGCTCGCGCATGGCCTGCTGCAGCGCGCTGTTGCAGGCCACGCCGCCTCCCAAGACCACGCGGCCACGCCGGTGGGCCTTGGCGGCGCGGTAGGTCTTCTCCACGAGCGTGTCGATCACGGCGTCCTGAAACCCGCGCGCGATGCCCGCCCGGTCCTGCTCCAGCGTACCGGCCTGCTCGGACTTGCGCACGGCGTGCAGGACCGCCGTCTTGAGGCCGCTGAACGAGCAGTCGTAGTAGTCTTCGTCGGTCACGACCGCGCGCCGACGCAGCATGGGGCGCGCGAAATGGTGCGCGTGACCGTGCTCAGGGCTTGGTGCAGTGGCCGCCAGCTGTTCGATGGGACGCCCGCCGGGGTAGGGTAGCCCCAGCAGCTTGGCCACCTTGTCGAATGCCTCGCCGGCGGCGTCGTCGCGCGTCTGCCCCAGCAGCGTGTAGCGCCCCCATGCGGGCACGTCGAGCAGCAGGGTGTGTCCGCCGCTCACCAGCAGCGCGGTAAAGGGCGGCGCCGCCTGCTCGTGTTCGAGCAGCGTGGCAAAGAGATGCCCCTCGAGGTGATGCACGGGCACCACCGGCACGTCGTGCGCATAGGCGAACGCCTTGGCGTAGCTCGTGCCCACCAGCAGCGCGCCCACGAGTCCCGGGGCGTACGTCACCGCGATGGCATCGAGGTCGCCGGCCACTACGCCGGCGTCATGCAGCGCCGCGTCCACCGCCGGCACGATGCCGGTGAGGTGCTGGCGACTGGCAATCTCCGGCACCACGCCGCCGAACAGGCGGTGCACGTCCTGCGACAGAATGACCAGCGACTCGATCGACATTGCCGAGGGCGTGCCGCTCACCACGGCCGCCGACGTTTCGTCGCAGGAGGTCTCGATGCCGAGGACGCGCACGCGTGCCGTGCGCGTTACGACTTGGGCTGCGCGAGCAACTGCTCGAGCAGGCGGCGGTTGCCGTCGGACGCCCAATCGTCGGCGCCGATCCATTTCTTGCGAATCACGCCGTCGCGGTCGAGGACGAATGTTTCCGGGACACCGGTCGTGCGATAGATACCTTGAATGCTGCCGGCCGCATCGTGCAGCACCTCGAAGGTGAGTCCATACTCCTTGACGAACTCGCGGATCTTCTCTTCCTCACCGGCGTTGTCCACGCTCACGGCGACCATCTTGAGCCCCTTGGGGCCGAGCTCCTTGAACAGCTTCTCCATGCTCGGCATCTCGGTGCGGCAGGGAATGCACCAGGTGGCCCAGATGTTGAGCACTACGACCTCGCCACGATAGTCGCTGAGCGACTTCATGCGCGGTGGTGTGTCGAGCGTGGCGGCCGCGAACCCGGGAGCATCGCTCCCCATGGTGATACTCGTGAGTTCGTCCTCGAGGAAGTGCGAGGCGGCGAAGGCACCGCCACCCAGCAGCGCCACGATACCCAGCACGACCAGCCACTGCTGCTTCGCCGTCATACGTGTTCCGAGCAGAGGTTGCGCAGCATGGCGATTTCCTGCTGCGGATGCGCGGCGCCGAAGATGGCGTTGCCGGCCACGAAGGTGTCGGCGCCGGCCCGCCAGCACCGCTGAATGGTGTCGCGCGAAATGCCCCCATCCACTTCCAGCACGGCGCGGCTCTGTGCCTGGTCGAGCAGGAAACGCGCGCGTTCGATCTTGTCCACCGAGTAGTCGATGAACTTCTGCCCGCCGTAGCCCGGGTTCACGCTCATGATGAGTACGAGGTCGAGCAGGTGCACCACCTCCTCGATGGCGCTGAGCGGCGTGCCGGGGTTGAGCGCCACCCCCGCCTTCGCGCCCAGTTCCTTGATGCGCATGATCTGGCGGTCGAGATGCGGCGCGGCTTCGGCGTGAATGGTGAGTACGTCGGCGCCGGCCTTCACGTAATCGTCGAAGTAGTTCTGTGGCTCGAGCACCATGAGGTGCACGTCCACCACCTTGCTGGTGCTCTTCTTCACCGCGTCGATGACTTTCACGCCGAACGACAGGTTGGGCACGAAGCGGCCGTCCATGACGTCCACGTGAATCCAATCGGCGCCGCCGGCGTCACACATGGCGATTTCTTCGCCGAGCTTGCGGAAGTCGGCGCTGAGGACGGACGGGGCGATGCGAACGCTCATGAGGAAGAATGCGAAAGAGAAGACGGTGCCGGTACCGCAAGGGTGTCCGGATCGGTGCCGCGCCCGTCGCTCAGGATGAGCGTGACCGGCGATTCAGGAGCCAGCTGGGCGCCGGCCGCCGGGACTGAGGCCAGCACGGTGCCGGCAGGGCGGGTGGAGGCGCGGAATTCGATTTCCCCCACCACGAGCCCGGCGTCGAGCAGCGCATTTCGTGCGGCACCTTCCTCGAGCCCCTCGAGTGCGGGCACCGCCACGAGTTCCGCAGGCGCCACCACAGGCGCTGCCGGGGGGGCAGCCGATGTGCTCGGGGCAGCCCCGGATGCGCCGCCGCGCGCCGCCGGCACATTCCCGCGCGCAATGCTGTCGAGCATCACGGCCAGCGAATCCACCCCGGTGCCGCGCCCGGGCTCCAGCCGGTTGACCGTCAACACGCCGGCGCCGGCGCCCAGCGCGCCGCCAAGCAGGAGGGCCACGACGGCGCGTTTTCCCCAGCGCTTCAGCGTGGCGTTCATCAGGCCGCCCTGCGCAGTCGCGCGGCAAAGGCCCCATCAAATCCGTGGCGATGCGGCAGGACGCGCAGCAGTCCGCCGTCGAGCAGGGCGTCCGGCACGGTGCCCGGGGATGGGGGTTCGACGGAGTACTCCGGATGATCGGCCAGAAAAGTGGCCACCTGGTCGTCGTTCTCCTCGAGCTCGAGCGAGCAGGTGCTGTACACCAGCAGCCCGCCGGGCTTCACCACGGTGGCCGCCGCCCGCAGGATGCGCTTCTGCAGCGCCCCCAGCACGGCGAAGTCGCTCACGCGCAGGCGCCACCGCGCATCGGGGTGCCGCCGAAAGGTGCCGGTGCCGGTGCAGGGCACATCTACCAGCACCGCATCCACTGGCGCGATTGCCGGTTGCGTTGCGTCGGCGATCACGACCTGCAGGCGATTGGCGTCGAGCCGGCCGAAACCCTGAAGCATGCGATCGACACGGGCGCCCTGCCGGTCGGCCGCAATCACCAGGGCCGCGCGTCGCGACAGCTCGAGCGCCTTGCTGCCGGGCGCCGCGCACAGGTCGGCCACCACGCTGCCAACGTCCACATGGGCATACTGCACCACCAGCGTCGCCGCCGGGTCCTGCACGTAGCAGTTCCCCTGCTTGAAGGCGCCCAGTTCGGTGAGCGCCACCGCGCCGGCCAGGCGCACCGAATCGGGGACGCCGGGGACCTCGTGGGTCTCCACGCCGGCGCCATCCAGCATGGCCACGAGCTGCGGTCGATCGATCCCATACGGGCGCAGCACGATACCGCCCGGCGTGTTGTTGGCGCTCAGCAGCCGGGCGGTGTCTTCCAGCCCCCACCGTTCAGCCCAGCGCTGCACCACCCAGCGCGGGTGCGAATACTGCTGCGCGAGCGCGTCGAGGGGGTCGGCCGGCGCCACCGGCTGGACGTGGGCCCGCTCCCGATCGATGCGGCGCAGCACGGCATTGGCCAGCGTGCTGGCGCCGATGCCGTGACGCTGCTTGGTGAGCTGCACCGTCTGCCCGATGGCGGCATACGGCGGCACGCTGTCCATGTGCAGCAGCTGATACGTGCCGAGGCGCAGCAGGTCGGCCACATCGGCGTCGAGTTTGGCGATGCCCCCCCGCACGCGGTCGGCGAGGATGGCATCGAGTCGCGCGCGCGTGCGCAGCATCCCCCAGACGAGCTCCTGCACCCAGCGGCGGTCGCGCGCGTCGAGCAGCGCCGTGCGGCGTTCGAAGCTGCCGTCGAGCAGCTGCCCGCTACGCAGGTCGGTCAGTACGAGTGCCGCCGCGGTGCGCGATTCGGTGACCTCGGGGCCCTTGTGTGTGCCCTGATAGGGGCGCTTCACGGTACTCACGACGCCGAGCCGTGGGCGTGGTCGCTGCTCGGCACGGCAAAGGCGTCACCCACCTGCACGCCCCGTCCGCGGGCCCAGGCGGCGGCCGTCATGCGCGGCTTGCCGCTGGGCTGGACGTCCATGAGGCGAATGGCGCCGCGACCGCATCGCACGAGCAGCCCGCCATCATCGGCGCTGCGCACCGTGCCGGGCGGACTGGCGCGGGTCGGCTCGTCGAGCGACGCGTCGGTGCCGTCCTCGTGAATCCGCGCGCCGAAGCACTTCACCTCCGCGCCGCGCAGCATGGCGAACGCGCCGGGGCGCGGATCGAAGGCGCGCACGACCCGCGACACCACAGTGGCGTCGGCGGAAAAGTCGAGACGCGCCATGGACCGCTCGATCTTGGGGGCGTAGGTGGAGAGCGCGTCGTCCTGTGGCACGGCGCGCGATACCCCCGCCTCGATGAGCGTGAGCGCCTGCACGATGGCCAGCGCGCCCATCTCCGCCAGCTGGTCGTGCAACTCACCGTAGGTGGTCTCCGCCCCAATGGGAGTGCGCAGGACATGCAGCATGTCTCCCGCGTCGAGCGCCGGTACCATCTGCATGATGGTGACCCCCGTTTCGGCCATCCCCTGCAGCAGGCTGGCCTGAATGGGCGCGGCGCCGCGCAGGGTCGGCAGCAGCGACGCATGAATGTTGAGCGTGCCGTGCGGGGGCAGGTCGATCACGGCCTTGGGGAGAATGTGGCCGTAGGCCACCACCACCGAGATGTCGGGGGCCAGGTCGCGCACCTGCTGCAGGAACTCGTCGCCGCGCGGCTTGAGCGGCTGCAGCACTGGCAGCGATTCCTCGAGCGCGACGACCTTGACCGGTGACGGATCGAGCTGGGTGCGCGAGCGGCCCCGCGGCTTGTCGGGCTGCGTGACGACGCCCACGACATCGTGCCCTTCACCCAGCAGGGCGCGCAACGGTGGCACGGCGAAGTCGGGCGTGCCCCAGAACAGAATTCTCACGGGGCGCCGAGTCCGTTACGCGCTCGCGCCGTCCTTCTCCGGCGGCAGATCGCCGACGGGAAGCACGCGGACGTTCTTCGGATACTTGGCCTTCTCGTACTCCCACTCCTTGAGCGCCGACCGCTTCTTGAGCAGGCTCAGGCGGTCGGTGAACATGCGGCCGTGCAGATGATCGATCTCATGCTGCAGGCATCGCCCCAGCAGCCCCGAGGCGAGTTCCACCTCGTACCAGGCGCCGTCGATGTCCTGCGCGCGCACCGTCACCCGCGCGTGGCGGTCCACATCGGCGTAGATCTCCGGCATGGAGAGGCACCCCTCTTCACCCCGGATCACCCCGCCTTCCGTGTGTACGATTTCGGGGTTGATGACCACGAGTCGCGCATCGTCGGCATCCACCACGCACAGCCGCTCGCTGCGCCCGACCTGCGGTGCTGCGAGCCCCACCCCCTTCGCGACTTCCATGGTTTCGAACATGTCGTCGACCAGGCGGCGCAGCGCCGGGGTGATCTGCGTGACCACCTGGGTCTCCTGCCGGAGAATGGGGGAGCCGAGGACGTGGATATCGAGCAGGGACACGGGACGGTCGGGCGGGAAGTGCGGAAGAAGGAGCGTGAGGTCGCGCGGATGAGGCCGGACTCAGGCCGCGGGCGTGCTGCCAGCCACGGCGGCGATGCGGCCGCGCTCGACCACCAGCTTGCTCTCCCCCGACTTGATCGTGATGCGATCGGCGAGGGTGGCCGTGCCGTCCTTCCCCTGAGAGGCGATGTGCAGCACCTCACCGACGATGCCGCCGGCCGTCACGATCTCGTCGCCCTTCTTGAGCGTCTTCACGCGCTCTTCGTGCTGCTTGCGCTGCTTCTGCTGCGGCCGGATGAGCACGAAATAGAAGATCGCGAAGATCGCGCCGTACATGAAAATCATCTGCGGCACGGCGGCGCCGGGGGCGGCCTGCAGCAGGGCGAAGCTGGCAATGACGGAAGCGCTCATGACGTGGTCTTGCTTGAGTGGTAATGGGCGAGCCAATCACGGCTCCAGCCTGCGAACGTGCCGGCCTGAACGGCGGCGCGGGCATCGCGCATCAACGCGACAAGGAAATGTACATTGTGGAGGCTCAGGAGGCGGAGTCCGAGGATTTCCTCCGCCACGAACAGGTGTCGGATGTACGCCTTGGAAAAGCGGGTGCAGGCGGCGCAGGTGCACCCGTCCTCGAGCGGTGCCGGGTCGAGCCGCCACTGGGCGTTCTTGATGTTCTTTCGCCCGGTGCGCGTGAAGAAGGCCCCGGTCCGTCCCATGCGGGTGGGGGCGACACAGTCGAACAGGTCGATGCCACGGGCAACGCCCTCCACCAGATCTTCCGGGAATCCCACCCCCATGAGGTAGCGTGGCCGGTTCGCGGGGAGCTCCCCGTTCACCACATCGAGCATGGCGTACATGTCGGGTTTGGCTTCCCCCACCGACAACCCGCCCACGCCATACCCCACCCAATCGCCACCGTTCATGATGGACCGCGCCGAGTCCCGGCGGAGGTCCGCATGAATGCCCCCCTGTACAATGGGGAAGAGGGCCTGCACCGGGGTGGGGGCCAGCGTGTCGTCTGCCTGCAACCGCTCGAAGGCCACCCGGCACCGCTCGAGCCAGCGCACACTGCGCTCCATGGCCACCTTCGCCAGCTCGTGGGGCGACTGCCCGGGCACGACATGGTCGAATTGCATGATCACGTCGGCGCCCAGATTGCGCTCGATCTGCATGACCGACTCGGGAGTGAACTGCTGCAGTGACCCGTCGAGGTGGCTGCGGAACGCCACGCCCTCCTCGGCGATCGTGCGCAACCCCTCGAGGGAGAACACCTGAAAGCCGCCGCTGTCGGTCAGGATGGGGCCATCCCACTGCATGAACCGGTGCAGCCCGCCCATGGTGCGGATCATCTCGTCGCCGGGGCGCAGGCGGAGATGGTAGGCGTTGGCGAGGATCATGGTGGCGCCAAGCCGCGTGAGATCCTCCGGGTCGAGCGCCTTCACGCTGGCAAGGGTGCCGACCGGCATGAACTGCGGCGTGGCCACCGTGCCGTGGGGCGTGGTGAACACGCCGGCGCGGGCATGGCCGTCGGTGTGGGTCGTCTGGAATTGAAACGGGCTGGTCACCGCTGAAAAATAGCGGAACCGGCGTCAGGTCACACGATCGCCATCGCGTCGCCGTACGAGTAGAAGCGGTAGTGCTCGGCCACCGCGGTCCGGTACGCGTGCATGGTGCGCTCATAGCCGGCAAAGGCGGCCACCAGCATGATGAGCGTGGACTTCGGCAAGTGGAAGTTCGTGATGAGATGATCGACACCACGGAACTGGTACGGCGGCCGCAGGAAGATGTCCGTGTTCCCCTGGAACGGCTGCACGATACCGTGCGCGTCCGTGGCCGTTTCGAGCGTGCGGACCCCGGTGGTGCCGACCACCCAGATCTTGTTGCCGCGGGCGCGCACGGCATTGAGCCGGTCCGCCGCCTCACGGCTCACCTGGCACCACTCCTCATGCATCACATGCCGCGAGGGGTCATCATCACTCACGGGCCGGAAGGTGCCGGCGCCTACGTGCAGCAGCACATGCACGCGTTCCACGCCCTTGGCGTCGAGTCGGGCGAGGACATCGTCGGTGAAGTGCAGGCCGGCCGTGGGCGCGGCCACCGACCCTGCCTGCTGGGCATAGACGGTCTGGTAGCGGCTCGCGTCGCCCGCTTCGTCGGCCCGCTCGATGTAGGGCGGGAGCGGCACGTGACCGTGCGCTTCCACCGCGTCCATGGGGTTGCCCGTGGTGTGCAGCTTCACGATGCGCGTGCGGCGCGGCGTCGTGTCCACGATCTCCACCGTGAAGCCATCGGCGATCGTGACCGTCCGGCCCGGGCGCAGCTTGCCGCCCGGGTGGATCATCGCCTCGAAGTGCAGGCCGTCGGCCGTGCCCTCGGCGGGGCGCAGCAGCAGGATCTCCGCCGGACCACCGCTTTCCCGATGCCCCAGTAGCCGTGCCCGGAACACCTTGGTGGTGTTCAGCACCAGCGCGTCTCCGTCCGGAATCAGCTCGAGGACGTCGCGAAAGGTGCGATGCGCCAGCGACCCGTCGCGACGGTCGAGCACGAGGAGCCGACTGGCGTCGCGCGGCTCGACGGGCCGTTGCGCGATGTGCGTGTCGGGCAACTCGTAATCGTAGTCGGACGTGCGGGCACCGGTGGGAGCCGCCGGTTCCGCAGGGGCCGCAGGTTCGGACGAAACGGTCATAAGGGAGCGAAAGACAATCGAAACTGGTCCCGGGCGCAACGGCTCACGGTACATTGGTCCCGCCGGAGTGCGGGCTGGTCCCAGATCACGATGATGAACCCATAGGATCTCACACGAATTGCCGCCGCAGACCGGACCGGGGGTGCAACAACGCGTGAGCCACGCGTTTTGGTCCGGCGCCGGGCGGGCTAGAACAGCCCGTGCTGCTCCGCCGCACCGGTTGGTGGCGTGAATCCCAGGTGACGATAGGCGTGCGCCGTGGCGATGCGTCCGCGCGGCGTGCGCTGCAGGAAGCCGTGCTGCACGAGGAACGGCTCGTACACGTCCTCGATGGTGCCGGCATCCTCGCCAATGGCGGCGGCAATGGTGCCCAACCCCACGGGTCCGCCGTCGAACTTCTCGATGATGGCGCGCAGCAGCCGCGTGTCCATGTCATCGAGCCCGAAGTGATCGACATCGAGCAGCGCCAGCGCCGCCTGCGCCACCTCGACGGTGATGCGCCCGTTGGCACGAACCTGTGCGTAGTCGCGCACCCGCCGCAGCAGGCGGTTGGCCACGCGCGGCGTGCCACGCGAGCGCTTGGCGATTTCGTGGGCGCCGGCGGCGTCCATGTCCACGCGTAGCACCTCACCCGTGCGGCGGACGATGATTTCGAGTTCCTCTACCGGGTAGAACGCCAGCTGGTGCACGAGACCGAATCGCGCCCGCATGGGCGCCGTCAGCATCCCCAGGCGCGTGGTGGCGCCAACGAGCGTGAACTTCTGAATGTCGATCTGCACCGTCTGCGCGTTGGGACCGTCGGAGAGCCGCACGTCGATCTTGTTGTCCTCCATGGCCGGATAGAGGAATTCCTCAATCACGGGGCGCAGGCGGTGAATCTCGTCAATGAAAAGCACATCGCCGGCGCGCAGGTTGGTGAGCGGACCCACCAGATCCTTGGGCTTCTCGAGCGCCGGCCCCGAGGTCGTCGTGAGGTTCACCCCCAACTCGCGCGCCATCAGATCGGCGAGCGTCGTCTTGCCAAGTCCAGGCGGCCCGAAGAACAGGATGTGGTCGAGCGGCTCCCGGCGCGCCCGGGCCGCCTCGATCGCGATGGCCAGACTCTCCTTCACCTTTTTCTGGCCGATGAACTCCGCCAGCCGTTGCGGCCGGAGCGACAGTTCGACGAGCCCTTCTTCGGACAGGGCTTCCGGCGTGGTGATTTCGGCGCGCGACATGGCCGCAAATATACCGAAAGGGGACGGTGCGAGGGCAGCGGGTCGGCGGGGGGGACAGCCCGGGCAACATTCCGCCCTCATTCGCGTACATTGAGGTAACCGTTTTGCCTCCGAGACTTACATGACGCGTCGCACCAATTCGTTGCTCTCCGTGGCTGGTCTGGCTGCCCTGGTGGTGGTGGGATCGGCGTTCACTCGCCCGGGCGTACCGCCGGTCGCCAAGCGCGTGGCCATTACGACGCCGGCGCGCCCCACCGATACGCCATCCCCGGTCGGTGCCACGCAACAGCCGGTGAACATCGACTGGCGCGTGCTCGCCGGCCTCGACTACACCAACGGCAAGGCCACGGACACGCTCCGGAAGCTCGAGGGGAAGCAGGTGCGCATCCCGGGGTTTGTGGTGCCTCTCGACGACTTCCAGGAAGAGGGGGCCGAGTTCCTGCTGGTGCCATACTACGGGGCCTGCGTCCACACGCCGCCGCCGCCGCCCAACCAGATCGTCATGGTGGAGATGAGCGGGAAGAAGGCCGTCAAGCTCAATCTCTTCGATGCCGTGTGGATGTCGGGCACGCTCAAGATCGCTTCGGTCGAAAGTCCGTACGGCACCGTGGGCTACACGCTGGAAGGGATGAAGGTCGAGCCGTACTCCGCCAAGTAGGCCGGCACCCGCATGACCACTCCGACGTCGTCGGTGCTGGCCGTCGAACTGTCGAAGCTCCGATTCGCCTATCGCGCGGGCCAGGCGGTGCTGGCGATCGATCATCTGTCGATCGCGCGCGGTGAAACGGTGTTCCTGCACGGGCCGAGCGGCAGTGGCAAGACCACGCTGCTCGGCCTTCTTGCCGGCGTGTTGCGCGCGAATGCTGGCGAGGTGCGGGTGCTGGGGCAGGACTTCAGCCGCATGTCCAACGGCGAGCGCGATGCCTTCCGCGCCCGCCATCTCGGATACGTGTTCCAGATGTTCAACCTCATCCCGTACCTGTCGGTGCGGGAGAACATCCTGCTGCCCATTCGTCTCGAGTCGGCGCGGCGCGCACGACTGGGGGCGCAGACGTTCGACGCGGCGGTGCGCGACGTGGCGTCGCAACTCGACATTGCGCGGTTTCTCGACACGCCCATTGGCGAGCTGAGCGTGGGGCAGCAGCAGCGCGTGGCCGCGGCGCGCGCACTCATCGGCAGCCCCGAGGTGGTCATCGCCGACGAGCCCACCAGCGCCCTCGATACCGACCGTCGCGAGCAGTTCCTCGAACTGCTCTTCCGCTCCTGCGAGAAGGCGCAGGCCACCCTGGTGTTCGTGAGCCACGATCACACGCTCATGCCGCTCTTCTCGCGCATCGTGGAACTGGGCGAGATCAATACCGCGGCGACGAACGGGCGCAGCACCACGGCCGCGTGCCGCTCGCCACAGGCGGACCCGCGCCCATGATGCTCATTCTGCGTCTTGCCCTGGCATCGCTGCGCAGCCGCAAGCTCACCACCGCGCTGACCGTTGCCAGCATTGCTCTTTCGGTCACGCTGCTGGTGGGAATCGAAACCGTGCGTGCCGGTGTTCGGGACAGTTTCGCCGGCACCATTCGCGGCGTCGATCTCATCGTGGGCGCGCGCGGCGGTTCGCTGCAGGTACTCCTGAGCACGGTCTTCGGCATCGGCAACCCGGCCGGCAGCGTCCAGCTGCGCACGATGCAGCGCTGGCAGCAGCACCCGGCCGTGAAGTGGGTGGTGCCCTACTCCCTCGGCGACAGCCATCGCGGCTTCCGCGTCGTGGGGACCAGCACCGAGTTCTACGAGCGCTACCGGTTCCGCAACAACGGGCGCATCACCTTCGCCGCCGGTCGCGCCGCGCAGGCCGACACCGAAGTCGTCATTGGCAGTGAAGTGGCCGCACGGCTCCAGTACGCCGTGGGGACGCCGGTCGTGGTGACGCACGGCCTGCGCGACATTGGCACCAGCAACCACGACGCGCACCCGTTCCGTGTCGTGGGGGTGCTGGCGCGCACCTTCACGCCCATCGACCGCTCCGTGTATGTCACGCTCGAAGGAATCGAGGCGATGCACGAGGAGAGCGAAGGCCCGGCGGCCGCCGCCGCGGTGCAACCGACAGGGGGGAGGAGGGCGGGAACGGAGAATCGCGATCGCGCGATCGTCGAGGCCAACAAGCAGCGTGCGGCGAGCATACCGAAGGCGCCACCGGCAGGCGTGCCCATGGCCATGCCTGGCGCCGAACCGCCTCCCGGGACGCCCATGGTCATGCCCGGAGCAGAACCGCCCCCCGGGACGCCCCTGGTCATGCCGGGAGCGGAACCCCCGCCCGGTACGCCCGCGGCCATGCCTGGGGCCGAGCCCCCCCCGCCTCCCGCCGCACCGAAGGTGCGCGTCACGCCCGCGCCATCGACCGCCGCCGAGCGCGCCGGCGATCAGGCCGAAGACGCGGAACATGATCACGGCGACTATCAGATCACGGCGTTTTTCGTGGGGACCAAGAATCGCTTCGAAGCGCTCATGCTGCAGCGCGAGATGAACACGGATCTGGTGGAGCCCCTCACCGCCATCATCCCCGGCGTGGCACTGGGCGAACTGTGGCAGAACATCGGCAGTGCCGAAGTGGGACTGCGGGTAATCGCGATGTTCGCCGTGGCCATCAGCATCACCGGCATGCTCGTGGCGCTCTACTCGTCGCTCGAGGCACGTCGGCGCGAGATGGCCATTCTTCGCGCCGTCGGCGCGGGACCGCGAACCATTCTTGCACTGCTCGTGCTCGAAAGCACGCTGCTCGCTTTCCTCGGATGCGTCATCGGCGTGGCCCTCGTGTACGGTGGGCTGGCCGCCACGCAGACGCAAATCGAACAGCGCTTCGGCATCCACCTCGCTCTTCGTGCCCTCGGTGACACCGAGTACAGCTATCTCGCGATGGTGATGATCAGCGGCATGCTGATCGGCTTCGTGCCGGCCTGGAAGGCCTACCGGACGAGTCTGGTGGACGGGCTGTCACCGCGCGCTTAGCCGCGCATGTGGAAGCGGCTGGCACCCCGAACGCGACGGCAGCAGCAGGTGGTACGCCTGCTCGCCGTCGCGTTCTTTTTCGTGCCGCTCGTGTTCGCGCTCGCGCAAACGTGGCATCGCTTCGCCGACACCTTCGGCACCACCGACATTCGCGTGCTGCGGCCGATCGGCCTCGACAGCGTACCCGCCGTGGACTCGCCACGCTTCCGCACGGCGCTCGCCGCGTTCACGCAGACAACCATGGAGCCCGGCCATCATGTCGACCTGCTGGTGGACGGCCCGGCGACCATGGCGCGTCTCGATGAGGACCTGCGCGCGGCGACCCAGTCCATTGCGGTCCAGAACTACTACTGCGAACCCGGTGAGGTCACGGAGTGGCTCAAGACCCGGCTTGCCGAACGGGCCCGTGCCGGAGTCGCCGTGTACTTCCTGCGCGATGGGTTCGGCTGCAATGCCCTCACCAGCGGGTGGATGGACAGTCTGCGCGCAGCGGGCGCCGCCGTCGCCACGCTGCGCCCCGTGCGCTGGTGGGCCATGCACGAGTCCATGCATCGGTCACACGTGCGCATCGTGGCGATCGACGGACGCGTAGGCTACGTGGGCGGTTTCGGCTTTGCCGACAAGTGGATCTCCCGCAACGGTGAACCGTCGTGGCGGGAGACCGCCGTCCGCTTCACGGGGCCGGCGGTGTCACAGCTGGTCGGGGCATTCGCCATCGGCTGGGCCAATGCCACCGGTGATCTGCTCACCGGGGAGTTTCCTGCCGATGCGCCGGCTGACGCCGTGGACTCGGGCGCGGTAGCTGGAGTCATGTTCACACAGCGGGCGTTCGGTACATCCGTGCCGGAGCGCTTCCTGGCCCTCGCGCTCGCCGGGGCGCGCCGCCGCGTGTACATCACCAACTCCTATTTCGTGCCCAACCGCGGCCTGCGGGGGTGGCTCGTCGCCGCGGCGCGGCGCGGTGTGGATGTGCGCGTGCTCGTACCCAGCCGGAAGACCGATATTCCGTTCTCCCATTGGGCCGCGCGCAGCACCTATTCCGAACTGCTCGCCGGCGGCGTGCGCATCTACGAGTATCGCCCGGCCATGATGCATGCGAAGACGATCCTGATCGACGAGAGCTTCGTGTCGGTGGGGAGCCTCAACCTCGACAACCTGTCGCTGCGCATCAATGACGAGGCCGTGCTGCAGGTGCAGGACCACGCGCTGGCCGACGACATGGCCGACCAGTTCACGCGTGATCTGGCGCAATCGGTTGAGGTCACGCCCACGCTGCTGTCGAGTCGCGGACTCTTTGAACGTGGCATGACGCTGCTGGCCCGGCTCATGCGCAATCTCATGTAGACGGCGCACGCTTGGTGTGTCGGTCAGCGCGCGTCGGTCAGCGCGCGTCGGCGAGGGTGAGACGGGTCAGCAGCGGGTAGTGGTCGGATCCGTGCGCATCGTCGAGCCGCCGCGACACGGGTCGTTCGAACACCGGCGTCTGGGCGGACGGTGGCGGCAACGGCGTGGAGGCTGACGGACCGGATGGGGCGCGCTCCTGCGCCTCGGCCACGGGCAGGCGGAACAGCATGTGGTCGAGGGTGCGCCCCACACCCATTGGGCGACCGGCGTACGTGGGGCCGTTGGTGGCATTGCCGTGCGGGAAGTGCGCGCGCAGCACGGCGACCGCACGTTCCCACGACGACGGGGCCCAGGTATTGAGGTCACCAGCAACCACGGTTGGCAGCGCGTTCGAGTCCCGCGACAGCGCCGCCGTGAGCGCCTCGGCTTGTCGCGCCCGGCCGCTGCCGAAGCTGCGTTGAAATCGGGACACGATCGACCGATTGTCGAGGTGCACGCTCACGACGCGCAGGGGCAGCGGCCGTCCATCGGGCGTGGTGGACCGCACGGTCGCGCTCGCGGCCACACGGCGCTGCCCCTCGAACGGCAGTTCGATGGCCAGGTGATCGTCGAGCGGCAGCGTGGATATGATGGCGTTGCCGCGGTCCTCGCGAGCGCCGTCCGCATGCGCCCAGCCATTCGCCATGGACGGGACATAGAACAGGTGCAGGCCATGGTCCCGCGCCACTTCGACGACCGCCGCACGCCAGCCATGCGCTGGCCGTGGCGCAATCCGGCGTGGCCGCATGGCCGCCCCGCGCGGCACGTCGTGCCCGGTCCGATACACCTCCTGCAGCAGCAGTACGAAGTGCTCGACGCTGTCGCCATCTGTGAAGCGTCCCGCACGCAGAGCGCGGATGAAGCCGTGCAGATCGCCCCCGCCCACATTGGTGTTCCAGCTCACCACCGTGAGCTCGTGGGCCGACGTGGGACGCTGACCGACAGGCGCCTCGTACCGCTGCACCACCGCCGGGCCGACTCCGGCGCACCAGCGGTCGAGCTCCTCCCGGTCAGTGACCGGACCATGTACCCACGTGACGCGTCGGGAACTGTCTGCCACACAGGCCAGCCCCGCGGGCACCTCGGGGATCACGTGCAGGGCGGTGCCACCAGCAATACCGAGCGCGGAGAGCGACACGAGCAGAGCGGTTCGGGTGCGGAAGGTGAAGAGCACGCGTGTGAGACCCCCCGCCGCGGGAAATGTTCGGGCACCTCCCCGACCGTACCGGATTCACGTCAGTCGCGTGATTCACGCGATCGGCGAGGGGCCGGCCAACACCCGAGGTGCACCGCCCGTCACTTCCCCGTCAACTTGCCCAGCGCGCCCCGCACCACGGTGCTCACGTCGTCGGCGGCGCCGCTCTCCATGACCGCCCGAACCGCACGCTCGGCGTCTGGCTGATTGTAGCCGAGCGCCACCAGCGCGCGCGTGGCGTCGTCGGCCACGGGATTGCCGGGGGGGGCCCCACCCGATGCGGGTCCGCTACCTACCACCTCGATCTTGTCGGCAAGATCGAGAATGATCTGCTCCGCCTTCTTGCGCCCCACGCGGGGGACCCGCATGAGTGTGGTGACGTCCTTCTCCCGCAGCGCCCGCACGACGCGTTCGGGGGTGAGCGCCGACAGAATGCCGAGCGCGAGAGCGGGGCCAACCCCCTTGGCACCGAGCAGCTTCTGGAAGACTGCACGCTCGTAGGGATGCGCAAATCCGTAGAGGTGCCAGGCATCCTCGCGCACCGAGAGATGCGTGTGCAGCGTCACCTGCTGTCCCGAGGCGGGCAGCCCCTCGAATACCGACAGCGGAATGAGGCATTCGTAGCCCACGCCCCCCGCCGTCATGATCTCCACGCGGTCGAGTTCTCGGGTGACCAGCGTGCCGGTGACCAGTGCGATCATGCGCGAGACTCCGAGGAACGGCGAGTGGTATGCGTGCGCGCGGCCGCGCGAACCGAAGCGAGAGACGGCAGGTTGAGCGGCGGCAGCGAGGGCAACGTGACCGACAGACAGGCGCAGAGCGCGGCAGCCACCCCGTCGGCCGCATCGGCTGGCTGTGGTGGCTGCTTGAGCCGCAACAGCCGGCCGACCATGAACTGCACCTGCTCCTTGCTGGCGCTCCCCCGCCCGGTCACAGCCTTCTTGATCGCCGCGGGCGGATACTCGTGAATCGTGAGGGCCGCCTGTTGCGCCGCGAGCAGAATGACGCCCCGCGCATGCCCGAGCACCACGGTGGTGCGCACGTTCTTGGAGTAGAACACGTCTTCGATGGCCAGCGTATCGGGGCGGTGCCGGGTGATGAGTTCCCGCACTCCCTCATGCACCTCGTGCAATCGCTGGGGGAGCGGGTCACGCGCATTGGTGCGAATCACGCCACACTCCACGAGGGCCGTGCTGCGTCCCTCGAGCGACACCACGCCATACCCCGTAACGGCCGTGCCCGGGTCGATGCCGAGCACGAGCTTCATGGGGTGCTCACGGGGTGGAGGAGGAACGCCGCCCCACGTTACGCGCCGGCCATGGCGCTTTCGTCCATCTCGAAGTTGGCGTCGACCTTCTGCACGTCGTCGAGTTCTTCGAGCGCCTCCAGCAGCTTGAGCAGCGCCGCCGCATTCTCCCCTTCCACCTTGACGGTGTTCTTGGGCACCCAGGCGAGCTCGGCGTCTTCGACCTTGTACTTCTGGGACTCGAGCCCTTCCTTCACGGCGTGCAGTGACGCGGGGTCGGTGGTGACGACGAAGAGCTCACCGTCGTTCGCGACGTCATCGGCACCGGCGTCGAGGGCGACTTCGATGAGCGCGTCCTCGTTGACGCCATCGGCTGGCACCGTCATCTGGCCCTTGCGGTCGAACATGAACGCCACCGAGTTGCTCGTGCCCATGTTGCCGCCATTGCGCGAGAGCTTGTGGCGGACATCGGCCACCGTACGCGTGGGGTTGTCGGTGACGGCCTGAATCATGATGGCCACCCCGCCCGGGCCGTACGCCTCGTAGAGCACCTCGGTGTAGTCGACACCCTCGAGCTCGCCCGTTCCCTTCTTGATGGCCCGCTCGATGTTGTCCTTGGGCATCGACACCGCCTTGGCGTTGTCAATGGCGGTGCGCAGGCGCGGGTTTCCGCCAGGGTCACCACCACCGAGCTTGGCGGCCATGGTGATTTCGCGGATGTGTCGCGTGAAGAGCGAGCTGCGCTTCTTGTCGGTCGCCGCCTTCGCGCGCTTGATCGTCTTCCATTTGCTGTGGCCTGCCATCTGCTCCTCGGACTGGTGGTTGTTCAACCGGTCAATTTAACAGGAGACGGCTACTCGGCCACGTCTTCGAAACGGCCGAAGCGGGCATCGAAATACAGATCCACGTAGTTGCGCGCGCCGCCACGATTCTTGAGTACGAGCAGCTCCGCCGCCCCCGACACCCCGCGGTCGAATTCGTACATCTCCTCGCGAAAGAGCCCCAGAACGACGTCCGCGTGCGTGCCCACGGCACCGCCGAGACCGAAATCGGCCAAGCGCGGGCGCCTGTCGGCCCGGGACCGATCAAGCGCGGGCAGGTGCGCGGTGACCAGCACGGCAATATGGCGCGAGAGCGCCAGCCGCTTGAGTGCGAGTACCGCGAAACCCAACGCGTCCGCCAGCCCGTGGTCGCGCAGCAGGGTGCCTTCGAGCGTGTCGATGATGACCAGGGCGGCGCCGGGGGTGGCCTCCACCGCGCGTTCGATGGCGGCGATTCCGCCATCGAGCAGCGTTTCCACCACCGGGGCCTGGTCACGCAGCGACAGGGCGGCCGCTGCCAGGCGGGCCCGCTCGGCCTCATCGACGGCGCCGAGCCGCATGCGCTCCACGGAGACCCGTGCGGACATGGCGAGGGCCCGCTCGTAGATGCGCTCCGGCCGCATCTCGCTGGAGACGATGAGGGCCCGCGAGGCACTCCGCAGCGCCACCGCCAGGGCGAGCGCCGACGACCCCGCACTGTCGTCCCCCCCAAGCACGACCAGGTCGCCGCGCCGGAACCCGCCGCCGAACAGGCGATCGATGGAGGGGAAGTTCGTCGGCACAAGTTCCGGATCCACCTGTCCCTCACCGGTCCGATCGACGCGCGCCACAATGCGGGTGAGCGGCGAGATGTCGTGGTCGCCCGTCATCGGTCAGCCGCCCGCAAGCAGTCGGGCCAGGCGCTCCAACTCCTGCACCGACGGGCCATCGAGGTGAGCCCCGGCGGCGGCAACCACGGTGCGGAGCGCGCCCGCCGCCTGGAGTGGGGTGCCGGTGCTGGCTTCGACACACCGCGCGAACGGCACGCGCGTGGTGGCCGGAAGCGCCAACGACGCCAGCCAGACCTTGGCGCCTGAGGCACGTGCGGCCCGGTCGGATGCCGGGAGCGCGCTGCCCGGCGCGAGCCCATGGGCAAGACGGGCAGCCAACAGGGCCGCGAGCGCCACTTCGCGCCCGCCACCCAACGGCAGGCGCCCCGCCAGGGAGGCCAGGGCGGGAAATCCGAAGCGAAGCGGGTCCAGTGCGTACGGGAGGGGATCAGTCAGCACACTCAATTCTAGCACGAACCGGCACGCCGTGGCGGGGGTACCACCCGTGTATCTTTCCTCCATGGCGCCATCGGCAAAGACCATCCTCTGGGTGGACGACGAAGCGGAATTGCTCGAACCCCATCGCCTGCTTCTGGGCGACAAGGGGTACGTGGTGCAAACCGCGACCAACGCCGACGACGCCCTCGAACTGCTGCGCCGGCACCCGTACGACTTGGTGCTGCTCGACGAGCAGATGCCGGGCACGCGCGGCCTGGACGCCTATCGCGACATCCGCGAGTTGGCGCCCGCCCTGCCCGTGGTCATGGTCACGAAGAGCGAGGAAGACGCCACCCTCAAGGAGGCCATCGGCGCCAACATCCGCGACTATCTCGTGAAGCCGGTGACGCCGCGTCAGGTGCTGTCGGTCATCACGAAGATCCTCGACGGCCCCCTCATCCGTTCGCAGGCCATGGCGCGTGCGTTCGTCGAGCGCTTCCGGGCCATCGAATCGGAGCGCTACGCCAATCTCGACTGGCGTGGCTGGATCGAGCGCTTTGCGGAGCTCATGCAGTGGGACGTGGATCTCGCCGATGCCGGCGAACTGGGGCTGCACGAGTCCCTGCGGGGCCTCTATCCCGACATGCACCGCGCGTTCGCGGAGTTCATGCGCACGGAGTATCCGCGCTGGCTCCGAGAGCTGGAGGGCGATCGGCCGCCACTGTCCGTCGATGTCGTCACCGAGTTCGTGCTGCCGGTGCTGCAGCGCGATCGCAAGGTGATCTTCGTCGTGATCGATTGCCTGCGGCTGGATCAGTGGCGTGCGCTGGAGCCGTTGCTGGCCCCGCTGTTCGACGTGGAAACGACGCACTACTACTCCATCCTGCCCACCGCCACGCCGTACGCGCGCAATGCGCTGTTCAGTGGCCTGTTTCCCGGGGAAATCGCGGCGCGCTTTCCCGACTGGTGGGGGGAGCGGGATGACGAAACGCTCAACGCCCACGAAAAGGACCTGCTCGTGGCGCATCTCGATGAGTTGCAGGTGGCCGCCGCGGTGCGCTACCAGAAGCTCACCACGGCCACCGACTCCGACGACCTGGAGCGCCACTTGCCGGCGGCCATCGCCGGCGATGGCGTGCATGCCTTCGTGTTCAACTTCGTGGACATGCTGACGCACGGCCGCTCGGAGAGCATGATCCTGTACGAGGTGGCGCGCGACGAGATCGCCCTGCGCGCGCTCACGCGGCAGTGGTTCGAACGGTCGGCGCTGTTCACGCTGCTCAAGGAAGCCTCGCGTCGCCACGTGTCGGTGGTGGTCACCAGTGATCACGGGGCGCTGCACTGCAACACGCCGGCGACCGTCTTCGCCAAGCGTGATGCCACGGCGAATCTGCGCTACAAGTTCGGGGAGGATCTCCGCGCCGAGCGGTCGGAGCAGGCGCTGCTGTTCGCCAATCCCGACGACCTGCGTCTGCCGCATCGCGGTCCGGGCACCAACACGCTCATGGCGGCGGGGGACACCTTCTTCGTCTATCCGACCAAGCTGCGCGAGTATCAGGGGCGCTACCGCGGCTCCTTTCTGCACGGCGGGGTGACACCGGAGGAATGCATTCTCCCCGTGTCCCTGCTCACGCCCAAGCGCTGACGATGCCCGACACCGGGGCCCACCGCACGCCGGCGCCTGTCCTCTGGCGCCGCCTGTGGCGTTTCGTGGGGCCGCACAAGGGCAAGCTCTGGCTGGTGGTACTGCTCAATGCGCTGGCGGCCTTCGCCGACGTGTTTTCGTTCACGCTGCTCGTGCCGTTCTTCAATGCGTTCTTCAAGAGCGAGCAGCTGATCCCGGCCACCGGCACGATCGGACGGGTGCTCGACACCACGATCGGATTCCTGCTCGATGAGCGGGATCGCATGGCGTCGCTGCGCAATGTGCTGCTCATCGTGATTGCCGCGGTGACGCTGAAGAACGCGCTGGTGTGGCTGTCGGGGCAGGTTGGCGTGAAGCTGCAGGAGTTCGTGGTGCGTGACCTGCGCAACGCGCTCTACGCGCATCTGCTGCGCCTGCCGTTGCCGTGGTTCACCCGCAACAAGGTGGGGCAGATCATTGCCCGCGTGCTCAATGACACGGGCAACGCGAAGACGGTCGTGACCGAGCTGGTCACGCGCTCGCTCTGGAGCGGCGCGCAGCTGGTGGCGACGCTCGTGGCCATGTTCACCACGTCGTGGCGTCTGTCGCTCGCTGCCCTGGTCATCGCGCCCATCACGATTGGCGCCATTCAGCCGGTCCTGCGCAAGTTGCGGCAGGGCTATCGCCGTCTGGGCAACGAGCAGGGGGAGATGACGAGCCTCGTGCAGGAAGTGGTCAGTGGGGTGCGCCTCGTGAAGTCGTATCGGGCCGAAGGGCGGGAAGAGGCGCGCTTCACCGAGAAGAACAATGCCTTCGCCCGCGGCTTCGTGAAGGTGGGACGTCTGGCGTTGCTCTCGGGCCCGGTCACCGAAACCCTGGGCACGTTCACCGCCGTCATCATCCTCTGGTACGGCGCGCAGCTGGTTTTGGTCGAGGGCAGTCTCACCGGCGCCGAGCTGCTGGTGTTCCTCGTGCAGGTGATGCGCTTGCTGCAGCCGCTCAAGC
Source organism: Gemmatimonas sp. (assembly GCF_027531815.1). Lineage (NCBI taxonomy): Bacteria > Pseudomonadati > Gemmatimonadota > Gemmatimonadia > Gemmatimonadales > Gemmatimonadaceae > Gemmatimonas > Gemmatimonas sp. The sequence continues at coordinate 549,510 of NZ_JAPZSK010000004.1, forward strand.
AGCTGTCACAGACGCCGGCCGCTGCCCAGCAGTCGCTCGCCAGCGCCGAGCGCGTGTTCGAGATTCTCGACGCGCCGGCGGAAACGACCACCGACCGTGGGACGCGCGACGTGGCGACCTTCGAGCGGGAGATCGCGTTTTCGGGAGTGGGGTTCCAGTACGATGGCGGTGCCGCAGCGCTGCAGGATGTCACGTTCACCGCACGCAAGGGCGAGGTCGTGGCGCTCGTGGGTGCGAGTGGCGCCGGCAAGAGCACGCTGGTGGACCTGCTGCCCCGCTTTCTCGATCCCACCGCGGGGCGCGTCACCCTCGATGGCGTGGATCTGCGGGAGATTCGCCTCGGTGCCCTGCGCGCCCTCACCGGCATCGTGAGCCAGGACACGGTCCTCTTCAACGACACCGTTCGCGCCAACGTGGCCTTCGGACGTCCCGATGCCACGCAGGCGCAGCTCGACGCCGCGGCGCGGGCCGCGAACGCGCTCACCTTCATCGAGGCGCTGCCCGATGGGTGGGACACCAATCTCGGTGAGCGCGGAAGCCGCCTGTCCGGCGGGCAGCGTCAGCGCCTGGCCATCGCGCGCGCTCTCGTATCCGATCCGCCCATCCTCATCCTCGACGAGGCAACGTCGGCCCTCGATGTGGAGAGTGAACGGTTGGTGCAGGAAGCCATTGACCGGTTGCTCCAAGGGCGCACGGTCTTCGTCATTGCGCACCGTCTCGCGACCATTCAGCACGCCGATCGTATTCTGGTCCTCGATGGCGGCCGACTCGTGGAAGAAGGCGCGCACGACATGTTGTTGGCGCGCGGCGGACCCTACGCGCGGCTGCACGCGCTGCAGTTCGATCGCCGCTCCACCGACGCGGTTGTCGAGGTCGGGTAACTCTCATGCGCGTGCTGGTGGTGGCCTCCACCCCGGAGTGGACGGCTGGAGCGAGGCTCCTGGCCCAACTCGCGGCCGGTCTCGCCGCCCGCGGTGATGTGGTCGCCATGATCACCGCACTTGGCAGTGCCGCGGAGCGGGCGGTGGAGCAGGGCTGGCCGCGACTCTCGCTGCGCAGTGTGAGCGGGGCCGGTGGACTGCGGCAGGCATGGAGTCTGCGCGGAATCGTCACGGCGCTGCGCCCTGACGCGTTGCTCGTGGGCAGCGAACGCGATGCGGTGCTGGCGGCCTTCGCCATCGGCACTCGCGGTGGCATCGTGCGCCGGGTGGCGGCAGACGAGTACGTCCCGCGCCCGGGTACGGGTGCGGTTCCATCACCTGCGGCTGCAGGGGCCGCAAAGTCCGCCCCGCTGCCATGGCATGCGCGTCTCGCCCTGGCACGGACGCCCATCACGCGGTGGGGTGACACCCGCCTGGCACTCGGCTGGCCATCGCCGCCGGTGGAAGACACGGCCGCGCATGCCACGGCAATTCATCGGCTCCCGTTGACGGCGCCTGCGGTGGTGCTGGTCCCTGGGAGGTCGCACGACGAGGGCACGGCGGCGGCCCTCCGCACGCTTGCGCATCTGCGCACCCGTCGCCCGGATCTGCGTGTGCTGCTGGTCGGGGCCACCGCGGCGCTGCAAGGCACGCGACTGCATGCCGCGTCGCTCGACCTAACGGCGGCGGTGGAGATCGTGCCCGTGGAGGCGCTGTTGCATCACGAGCTGGGGTACGCGTGCGCGGCGTGGATTACGGCACCGGGCGACCACGGGGCGCTGGCGACCCTCGCGGCCATGCAGCAGCGGTTGCCCACCGTCGTGGCCGTCGATGCCCCCTCTGCCGAGCTGGTCACGCATGGGGCCACCGGCTATCATGTCGCGGCCGACAACACGGTCGTGGTGGTGGCCGAGCTCGCGCGCCTCCTGGCAGACGTGAATGCCCAACGTGCGGTGGGGGGCGCGGCCGCCGCCCGGGCGGCTCGCGAGTTCGGCTGGGACGCTCTTGTGGACGAGGCCGCCCTGCTCCTCGCGCGCGCGGCCGGTGTCAGCGGTGCCGGCATTACCCGCCGGCCGGCGCTCATGCCCGCCTGATCTCCCCCGTCTTCCTTCTCCCTTTCCGCGCACACCCTATGCTCGATACGACCTCGCTGCGCGCGACCCAGTTTGCATGGATGGCCGATGATCCCGGCATCTACCTGAATGCGGCATCGGTGGGGCCGATGCCGGAGGCTGCGGTGCGTGAGGCGACGCGCTGGAGTGCGTGGCGCGCCCGTCCGCACGAGATCCCGTTTTCGTCGCTGCTCGATGCGGCCGCGACCGCCCGGCAACAGTTCGCGGCGCTCATCGGTGCCGACCCCGATGAGATCGCGCTCATGCCCAACACCACCTATGGGCTCAATCTCGCGGCCCGCGCATTGCCCCTGCGCCCGGGGGCCATCCTCGCGTTCGACGGCGAGTTCCCCAGCTGCGTGTATCCCTTTCAGGCGCTCGGTTCGCGCGGGGTGACGCTCGAGCTCATGCCGCGCGTCCACGGGCTCCCCGACGAGGACGCGCTCGTTCAGGCGATCGAGCACCGGTCGGATGTGGTAGCGGTCGTCGTGAGCTGGGTGCAGTTCGCGTCGGGGTACGTTGTTGATCTCGAACGGATCGGACGCGCCTGCCGGGCGCGCGGGGTATTCTTCATCGTCGACGGCATTCAGGGATGCGGCGTGCGGCCGCTCGACCTGAACGCCACACCGGTGGACATCTTCGCGAGCGGTGCCCAGAAGTGGCAGCTGGGGCCGTGGGGCACCGGTTTCGTGTATGTGCGCCGCGATCTCGTGACGGCACTGCAGCCGCACGATGTGGGGTGGGCGTGCATGAAGCGCAGCACCGACTACACCCGCCTCACCGACTACGAGTTCGACCTCTTCGACGACGCGCGACGCTTCGAAGTCGTGACGCTGGCCTATCACGACTTCGCCGTGGCCAACGCCGCGACGGCGTTGTTGCTCGAGCTGGGCGTGCCGGCCATTGCCGCGCATCTCGATGCACTGACCGGGCGCCTCACCCAATGGGCGCACGCCCGCGCCGACGTGCGCCTCGTCACCCCGTCCGAGTCCGCGCGTCGCGCGGGCGTCGTATCGTTCGCGCCGGTCGCGCTTGCGTCCATGGCGGCCGCGTTGACCAACGCGCAGGTGCACTTCACCGTGCGGGAGGGGGCCATTCGGCTCTCGCCGCACGTGTACAACACCCTCGACGAGATCGACCGCGTGGTGGCCTTGCTGGACGCCTAGCCGCGAGGGAATTGCGCGTCGGCACTGGACTTGCAACTCCTGACCGCCAGATTGCAGGGGTTGGTCTTCCCTACACCCGATGTCGCGCCCTCCTTCTCTTCGTACCCGCATGGCCCTCGCCGAGCGCACCATCGCCGAGGCGCTGCGTATCCTGACGCCACGCGGAGTGGCGGAGGGGGAGCGTCATGCCACCCTCCCCGCGGGCGAGGCCTTCGGCGCCAACGAGTTGCTGGCGATGGTGGATGAGCAGACGCTCACGGGAGAGCCGCAGAACAATGCCGTGCTCGTCTACGGCCCCGCCCCCATGTTGCTCGAGACGTTGCGCTTCGATGTGTCGCCGGAGGAGTGGCGCCCCTTTGCCCCGTCGCCCGCGCGCGCGTTGCCTGCCGATCGGTTGCGGGTGGGGGCTTTGCGCGGCGGTGTGCTCGTGGCGCTCGCCACGGCCGGTGCGCCGATCGGTAGCCTCTCGCGCCTGCGCGTGCTCGTCTCGCCCGCCTTCCGGCAGATTGGCCTGGGGCACCTGGTGCTGCACCGCGCCGTGCAGGCGCTGCTGCGCGACGGGCTGCTGCCGTACGCGACGCTCGTGTCCACGGATCTGGGTGCCCGCGCGCTGGCACGCGCGGTGGGGTTCGTGAACGTCAGCCGGGCCTTTGGCGGACTGGCGCCGGCGTATTGAACGCACGGCGCCGGTAGGGCGCTCAGGGAACGTGCAGCAGGCCGAACTCGCGTTGTCCCTTCCTGATGAGCAGATATCGACCACGCAGCAGGCGATCGTGATGCACCGTGGGCTGTGCGAGCTTCTCGCCGTTCACGCTGATCCCGCCCTGCTCGAGCAGGCGCTTCGCGGCGCCGCGGGAATCCGCGATGCCCAGCAACTGCAGGGCATGCAGCACATCGACCTCATCCATGGCGGGCTGTGCCACCGGCGCGTAGTCGGCGAACCGGATCTCTGATCGCAGCGCCGTGAGTGCCGCATCCGACAGGCTGGCGGGATCCGCTCTCTCGAAGAGCAGTGCCGACACTTCCTGGGCGGCCCGCGCCGCCTCCTGGCCATGCACGCGTGCCGTCACGTCGTACGCGAGCGCCCGCTGTGCGGCACGCTTCCCCGGATCGCGGCGCACCGCCTCGTCGAGCGCCTCGATCTCCTCCCGGGAGAGCAGGGTGTAGAAGCGCAGGTAGCGCGACACGTCGCGATCGTCGGCGCCCATCCAAAACTGGTAGAACTGGTAGGGCGAGGTGCGGCCGGCGTCGAGCCACACCGAGCCACCGCCGGTGCTCTTGCCGAACTTGGTGCCATCGGCGTTGGTGATGAGCGGGAAGGTGAGCGCGTGCGCGTCCCCACCCTGCGCCTTGCGGATGAGTTCGAGGCCGGCCGTGATGTTGCCCCATTGGTCGCTCCCCCCCATTTGCAGCGTCACCCCTTCACGGCGGTGCAGCTCGAGATAGTCGAACGCCTGCAGCAGCATATAGGTGAACTCGGTGTACGAGATGCCGTTCTCCAGCCGGCTCTTCACCGAATCCTTGGCCATCATGTAGTTCACCGAGAAGTGCTTGCCCGTATCGCGCAGGAACTCGATGAGCGACAGGGAGCAGAGCCAATCGGCATTGTTCACGAGTCTGGCGGCACCCGGTCCCTCGAAATCGAGGAACTTGGCGAGCTGCCGCCGGATCGCCTCCGCGTTGGCGCGGATGGTGTCGAGATCCTGCAGGTTGCGTTCGCTGCTGCGTCCGCTGGGGTCACCGATCATCCCGGTGCCGCCCCCCACCAGGGCGATGGGGCGATGCCCCGCGCGCTGCAGATGCACCAGCCCCATGATCGGCACCAGGTTGCCCACGTGCAGACTCGAGGCGGTTGGATCGAATCCCACGTAGGCGGTGACCTGCCCCGCGGCGAAGGCGGCCGGCAGACCGTCGGTGTGCTGGTGCAGAAGCTCGCGCCAGGCGAGCTCCTCGAGCGGAGCGGAGGTGTTGGTCGTGGCGGACATGCCCGCAAGATAAGCATACCGCCCAACGGTACCGATCCCTTCCCCGGGGTGTACCTTCCACCCTGCTATGGCTCTTTCCACCGTCCTCAAGCGGCGCCCCTGGCTGGGCTGGCTGCTGATGCTCACTGTCTTCGGTGCCGCCATCGGTGCCGGCGGATTGGCGGGTGCCTGGGCCGTCATCTGTCGCGACGGCCGGTGCCCCTCCATTGCCTCGCTCGAGCAGTACGTGCCGCGTCAGACGTCCAAGGTGTACGCGGCCGACGGGCGGTTCGTCACCGAGCTCGGCCTCGAACGCCGTACCCTCATCGGCCTCAAGGACATCCCCAAGCACGTGCGTGATGCGGTGGTCATCACCGAGGACAAGCGCTTCTACGCGCACGACGGCATCGACTACCTCCGCATTTTCGGGGCGCTCGCGCGCAACGTGAAGGCGGGCAGCTATGTGCAGGGGTTCAGTACCATCACGATGCAGCTGGCGCGCAACGTCTTCTCCGATCGCATTTCGCGCGAGAAGACGCTGCTGCGCAAGATCAAGGAAGCCCGCGTCGCCCGCGCCATCGAGCGCCGCTACAGCAAGGACAAGATCCTCGAGCTCTACCTCAACCAGGTCTACCTGGGCAACGGCGCGTACGGCGTGGAGACGGCCTCGCAGCGTTACTTCGGCAAGAGTGTGCGCGACGTCACCGTGGCCGAGGCGGCGGTGCTGGCCGGGTTGCTCAAGGGGCCGGAGCGCTACAACCCGCGTCGCTTCGCCGATCGCGCCATCCAGCGTCGCAACACGGTGCTCGAGCTGATGCGCCGCGGTGGGGCCATCAGCAACGAGGACGCGTCGCTGGCCAAGGCGTACCCGTTGCAGCTGGCCGAGCGCGCCGAGTCGGGTGACGTGGCACCGTACTTCGTCGAATGGGTGCGGAAGGAACTGGAAGAGCACTTTGGTGCGCGGCTCTACGACGAGGGCCTCAAGGTGTATACCACGCTCGACGTCGACATGCAGACGGCGGCGGAGCGGGCGCTGGAGAACCAGTTGCAGGCCATCGAGGGCGGACGCCACGGGAAGTACACCCACCTGACCTACGAGGCGTATCTCGCACGCAGCGCCGACGGCGGCGAAACCGGCGCGGCGAACTCGCCCTATCTGCAGGGCAGTTTCGTGGCCATCGACCCGCGCTCCGGCGCCGTGCGCGCCATGGTGGGTGGTCGCGACTTCGGCGACAGCAAGTTCAATCGCGCAACGCAGGCGCTGCGACAACCGGGATCCACCTTCAAGCCCATCGTGTACGCGGCCGCCGTGCACGAGGGATACGGGCCGGCACAGGTGGTGGACGATTCTCCCATCGCACTCGACCAGATGAGCGGCGAGACGTGGACGCCGCAGAACTACGACATGAAGTTCCAGGGCAGCATGCCCATGCGCAAAGCGCTGTATCAGTCCCGCAATCTGGCGGCGATTCGCACGGGCATGGCCGTGGGCGCCGATGCGGTCATCACGATGGCGCGGCGTTTCGGCATCACCACCCCCATTCCGCCCTATCCATCCGTCTTCATCGGGTCGGCCGACACGTATCCGATCCAGATGATCGGCTCCTACTCGGTGTTCGCGAACCTCGGCCTGCGGACCACGCCGCACGCGATCGCTCGGGTGGAGAACGCGGCGGGGAAGGTGGTGTGGAAGCCCGATCTCGTGCGCGAGGCCGTGCTCTCCCCGGAAGAGGCGTGGCTGATGGTGAACATGATGAAGGATGTCGTCGTGCGCGGCACCGGCGCCCGCATCTGGAGCAGCGGCTTTCGCGTGCCGTCCGGCGGAAAGACCGGCACCACCAACGACGGGGCCGACGTGTGGTTCATCGGCTATACTGCCGATCTGGTGGCCGGCGTGTGGATGGGCTTCGACAAGCCGCAGAAGATCAAGGGGAACGCACAGGGAGGCGACCTGGCGGCCCCGGCGTGGGCATCCTTCATGACGGAGGTGTACCGGCGAAAGCCGCAGCCTCCCGATTGGCCACGGCCCGACGGCGTGGTGGTGCGGGAGATCGACGCGGTCACCGGTCGACTCGCCAACGCCAGTTGCATGGGCGCGCTCACCACGGAGTTCTTCGTGCAGGGATTCGAACCCACGAGCACCTGTACCGATGTCGCGGCACCCTCGGCGTTCAGCATGGACAGTGCGCGCGCCGCGGTGAAGCGCGACACGACCAATCCGTTCCGCCTGCCACCGGCGTGACGTGAGGCCCCTCTGACGCACGTCCCGCCGCTTCCGGTCCCCTCCGAGCGCACGCTCTACACGGCGCGGTGGGTGCTCCCCATCAGTGCACCGGCCATGGAAGACGGGGCGGTGCTGGTATTGGGCGACACGATTGCCTGGGTGGGACCGGCACATGCGGCGGGCGCGGTGCTCTCGGCGCACGGGGCGGAACCCGTGTCCGTGGTCGCCCTGGGTGACGCCGTGCTTCTCCCCGGGCTGGTGAATGCGCATTCCCACCTCGAGCTCACCACGCTGCGCGGATTTCTCGAGGGCCTCGACTTCCGCGAGTGGTTGCGCACCCTCACGGCGGTGCGGCGCGACCTGCTCACGGAAGCAGACCTGCTGGATGCGTCGCGGGTGGGCATCGTGGAGGCGCTGCGCCATGGCATCACCACGCTGGCCGACTGCACCGACTCCGCGATGCCCCTGCACGCCATGCGCGAGCTGGGCGTGCGCGGCATTGGGTATGTCGAGCTGTTCGGCCCGGATCCGGCGCAGCGTGACGAGTCCCTGTCGCGGTTGCGGGCGCGCGTGGAGCTGCTGCGGCAGCAGGACACACCGCTCGTGCGCACCGGGGTGTCGCCGCATGCGCCGTACACGGTGTCGGCATCGCTCTTTCGTGCCACGGCCGAGTATGCGCTGGCCGAGCGATTGCCCATGGCGGTGCATGTCGCCGAGAGTGCCGCCGAAACGGCGTTCGTGTGCAGTGGCGAGGGGCCGTTCGCGGAACGCCTGCGGGCGCGCGGCATGGCCGTCGCGCCGCAGGCCCGCTCTCCCGTGGCGCTCCTCGAGGCCACCGGCGTACTGGCCGTGCGTCCACTGCTCATCCACGCCGTTCGGGTGGATGAGGCGGACCTGCAGCGTATCGCGCATCATGGGGCGAGCATCGTGCATTGCCCCCTGTCGAACGCGAAGCTCGGACAGGGCCTCGCCCCGCTCGACCGCATGCAGGCGCATGGGATCGCCGTCGGTCTCGGCACCGACTCGGTCGCGAGCAACGATCGCATGCACCTGATCGATGAAGCGCGGCAGGCAATCCTGGCGCACGCGATCCGATCCGGCAGTCCGGACTCATTGTCCGCCCACGGGGCGCTCGAGCTGGCCACGGCGGGCGGTGCGGCGGCGCTGGGGCTGGAGGCCGTGGTGGGCACGTTGGAGGTCGGCAAGGCCGCCGACCTCGCGGCCTTTCCGCTGGACGACGCCACGGTGCACACCGTGCACGATCCCGCCGTGACGCTGGTGCACGCGCTCGCCGGGCGGGCGCAGGCGACGCTGGTCACGGTGGGAGGACGAGTCCTGGTACGAGGCGGGCAGGTGCTGGTCGACGATCCCACGTGGCACGTGCGGCAGCGGGAGACGGGAGCGCGGCTCCGCCAGTGGCGGCAGCGTGGTGCGCCATGATATGCTTCGGCATGCGTACGCGTGACGAGCTCGCCGTCTTCAGGAGTTGCGGCGCCCGCCGGATAGGCGGGTGTGCTGGCGTCGTCGCCAGGGCCACGCGTCATTGATCCGTCTGCCCCCCGCCATGCTCCCGGCCACTGCCGGCGCTTCGGCGGGGTTTCGTTTTTCGCCGGGCCCGCGTGCACAAGCGGGGGATGCACCACCGCGCCTCCTGCGGCGCGGCACGACAGCGTTGGTCTCCACGACTCACCGACTTGACGGAGGGTAGGCGTGATCGCCGGTTGTCTCGCATTGAATGCGTCGTACGAGCCTCTCACGATGGTGCCGCTGCGCCGGGCGCTGCGTCTGGTGATCGACGGCAAGGCCGAGATCGTCGAGGCCGACCGGCACGCGCCGGTGCGCTCGGAGAAGCAGGCCTTTCCGCGTCCTGCCGTCATTCGGCTCACGCGCTACGTGCACGTGCCGCGGCGCTTCCGTCGGCAGGTAACGAACATCTTTCTGTTCGCGCGTGACGACTACCAGTGTCAGTACTGCGGGCGCCGGTCCAGTGAGCTCAAGCCGCGCGAATCGCTCACGCGCGATCACCTCGTTCCCATGTCGCGCGGCGGCACGAATGAATGGTCGAACGTGGTGACGGCCTGCAGCTCCTGCAACACGCGGAAGGCCAATCGCATGCCCGCGGAGATCGGCATGCACCCGCTGCACGCGCCGGTCGAGCCGCACTTCGTGCACCTCTCGTGGGCCGTGCGGCGACTCACGCCCATCCAGGCGCAGTACATCCGCACCTTCTACGGCGAAGAGACGTTGCGCGAGCTGGAGAAGATCGAGGGGAGTGGATTGCGGGCGACCGGTCGGCCCTAGAACACCATCGTCGCACTGCGCGCCTCGAGTCGCCGTGCCTCGGCGCCAAGAATGCGCGAGGCGAGCGTGCGCACCCCGCGCGTAATGGCCGACGCCGGGCTGCGCTTGCCGCGCACGGCGGGCGCTCCTTCCCCGCGCAGCCAGCGCTCGACTTCGTCGAGATCACTCACGTCGAGCGCCTGGATGTCCGCCTGCACCAGCACGTAGCCCTTCTGGCCACGCCGCGGCGTGGGGAGCGCTGGCAGGTACGCCAGCTCCGACGCCGCGCGGGCGTCGGCAAAGCGCACGTAGCTGCCCAGGGTCATGACCCGATCGCCCACGAGTCGCGCCACCTCGTAGCTGCGCTCCACCACGTTGTACTGCACGATGACATCCCACTCGGCACGCCCGCGGATGTCATCGAAGTACCGCCCCACGGTCCAGATCTCGGCCCGCAGGTGCATGCGCACCGGAAACCCGTTCTTGAGCAGCTCATCGTGCTCACGTTCCGTGAGCACATTGCGAACGGCCACCAACGGCGGATAGCTCTGCGCCGTCACGCGAATGTCGATCGCCGGCGTGTCCTGCGCGCGCGCCCACCGGCCGCTGCCCACGAGGAGCAGCAGCACCGTCAGGCACAGGCGCAGGAGACGGCTCATGGCGCGCGGTGTGCTCAGAAGCGGCGGCCCAGCCGCACGTACACGTTCGGCGAAAGCCCGCTCTGCGAAACGGCCTGGGCAAGGTAGACGCCGAAGTCACCGAAATCGAAGCCACCGCCGATATCGGTGCGCCACGTGTTCAGGTCGGGTACCCGATTGCGGCCGAAGAACAGCGGATCGGCCGCGCTGGTGGCGCCCGCCACCGTGGCGGGGCGATTCACGAGCCACCCACGCCCGCTGTTGGCGAAGAGCACCCATGTCCCATCCGCGTGGCCGCGCCCGAGCTGCCAGCGCCGGTCGCCCTCATCGTCGTCACCGAACAGGTCGATGCGGAAGTCGCCCTTCCACTCCACCTGCACCAGCGCCATGCGCTCGCACTGGGCGGGCCGCCCCAGCAGCACATACAGCTCCTCGGACCCAGTCGCACAGGTGCCCGCGTCTGCCGTACCGATGGTGCGACGGAAATCGAACCCGGGGAGGGCGTCGATACCGCTCACCGCAAGGCGACGCTGCACGGGCAGGGCATCGCCGTGCACCCAGCCGCCCACGACGGCACGCAGGTTGAGCTGCGCGTTGGGTCCGAGGCGGTTGTAGCGGCGGAGATCGAAGAAGGCACGGCCGTAATCGAGCGCCACGGCCGGTCGCAACTCGCGGGTCACGAGACCGGGACGCCCCAGCCCTTCGGTGAGCGGTGCCAGCGTCAGGGCGTCACTGTGTCCTCGCTCGTACTCCCCGCGCAGGTACCACCCCGAGCGCGGGTACCGGGACTCCGTGCGCGTGTCGAAGGTACCGCTCAGCGTGAGCAGCCGCAGCACACCCTCATCGCCGCGTGGGTTGAGTCGCAGGGCGACCTCGTCATTCAACCGGAAGACATCGCGTGCCCGACGGGCGTTCCACCGCTCCTCCCCGTACGACAGCTTGAGTTCGTGGCCGCGCCCGGCAAAGGCCGATAGGTACGCCTGCGCCCCGTGCCGTTCCCAGTAATCGCGGTAGTCGCGCGAGAAGAAAAAGGTGGCCAGCCCCACCTCGCCATCACTGAGCTGCCAGCGCTCCATGGCGTCCACTTCGTCGAACAGTCGCGTGCCCACGGCGATCCCCGCCTGCTCACCCTGTCGCACTTCGAAGAGCGCGCGATGGCCCAGGTTCTCGTCGTTCCATACCAGGCGGTCACCGGTGCGGAAGATGCCGTATACCTCGGCGCGCACCCGGGTCGCGCCGCTGCGGGCGCGAACGCGCGGGCCCACGTAGATGGGCAGTCCTTCCACGCGGTTATAGGTGTGCGCCGAGGTGAAGAACAGCTGGCTTACCGTTTCCTCTGCGTCGTCCTCCTGCACCCACTGCGAAAAGCGGGTGAGGAAATCCGTGTCGGCCACCAAGGTGTCGCCGTTCTCCTGATACCGGTAGCGCGCGCTCCACACGCGAATCTCGCCGGTCACGCTGGGGCGCTCGGGCGCCTGCAGCGTTCCGCCCACCACGGTGATCCCCTTCGCCAGGCGCGCGCCCTCGACCAGCACCACATCGCCGTTCAGCACGACCACCTCGCCGTTCACCACCCCGGCGAGCCGCGCGTTGCCGTTGAGGACGGCGAGGTCGCCGCGTACCGTGTCGCTCGCGGTGAGGGTGAAGTCTCCGCGCACCTTGCGCGTGGTCGTCGCATTGAACAGGCGTGTGACCTCGAGGGCGACATCCCGCGGGACCCCGCCCACGCGCTGCGCCGCGGCCGGCGCCGGCAGTATCACGAGGCCGAGGGCGAGCAGCCCGCGGGCAACCGCTCCACGGGGGCTCGCCGGGCGCACCACGCTCGTGCGGCGGGGGATCGGGGGGCAGGGCTGACCGGAGGCGGCCGTGGGTTGACTCATTCAGAACTCCTGCTGAGGTTCGCGCTCCGCCATGGCATGCCCCGTACCAGTGCGGCCCGGATTACACCGTGGCCGACGCGTGGCGCTCCTGCAATATCATCAATTCCGGGAGCGACCGGCGCGTCACCGCACCACGTACGATGCGCCTGAAAGGGGACACTGGTGTGTCGGAGTGCTACGCCGTGGCATGGCGGGACATCGGCCATCCGCGAAAGGTTTGAACGCCGGTCAGCGTGCCACGCCGCGATCACTCGGCGGGCGAGGCGAGCCCGAGCCGCCGCATGCGACGATACAGATTGGGCCTGTCGGTCTGGAGCCGCCGCGCCGCCTCGGCCACGTTGCCATCGCTGTGTGCGAGGGCGGCGGCAATGAGGCGCCGCTCGTACACGTCGAGTGCATCGCTCAGCGGCAGCCCGTCGGTGGGATCGGCTCCGGCGCGGTCGCTTGCGCCGTGCGCGGTGGCGGCGCCGTGCGCGGCCTGCGGGATGACCTGCAGCACGTCGGTGCGTGACACCTCGGAGCCGGCATGCAGGATGGCGAGCCGCTCCACCACGTTGGCGAGTTCGCGCACGTTGCCTGGCCAGCGATATCCACCCAGTGCGGCGAGCGCCTCCGGCTGCCAGGTAACCAGGGGCCGCCCTGTGCGTGTGCGATGGCGCGCCGAGAAGTGGCGTACGAGGGCGGGCAGGTCGCCGGGCCGGTCACGCAGCGGTGGCAGCTGCATGGGAATCACGTTGAGCCGAAAGAACAGGTCTTCACGGAACGTGCCGTCGGCCACGGCGCGGGTCAGGTCCTTGTTGGTGGCCGCGAGAATGCGCACGTCGATCCTGATCGGCTTGCCGCCACCCACGCGCTCGATCTCTCGTGCCTCGATGGCCCGCAGCAGCTTGGCCTGCGCTTCGGCGCCGAGATCGCCGACCTCGTCCAGGAACAGCGTACCGGTGTGGGCCAGTTCGAAGCGGCCGATGCGCCGTTCGGTGGCGCCGGTGAAGGCCCCACGCTCGTGGCCGAACATCTCGCTCTCCACCAGGTCACGCGGAATGGCGGCACAGTTCACGCGCACGAAGGGCTTGTCGCGGCGCGGACTCCCTTCGTGGAGGGCGGCGGCGACCAGTTCCTTGCCCGTGCCCGACTCGCCGGTGATGAGGACGCGCGCATCCGTTGGGCCAATACGCGCGATGAGCGCGCGGACCTCCCGCATGACCGGCGACTCGCCGACCATCTCTCCCGAGATGCCCAGGTCTTCGCGCAGCGCTGCCGCTGTGCGGCGCGCCTGCCGCAGTTCGAACGCCGAGGCGAGCGCCAGCAGCACCCCCTCGGGGGTGAGGGGCTTCTCGAGGAAGGTGAAGGCACCGAGCCTGGTGGCGCGCACGGCATCGGTGAGTGCCGCGCGCCCGCTCATCATGACCACCGGCACATCGGGGCGGCGTTCACGCAACTTCTCCAGCAGGGCAAGGCCGTCGAGCTCTCCCGGCATCATGAGATCGACGAGTGCGATGTCCGGCTCGAGCGCTTCCGCCAACGCGAGACCGGTGCGCCCATCGGCGGCGTCGCGCACATCATACCCTTCCGCTGAGAGCAGGGCCCCCACCATGCGCCGGATGTTCGGCTCGTCGTCGACTATGAGTACGCTGGGCATGAACGGGTTCCTGCCGCTTACGCGCGCCCGCGGCCGGCGGAGGCATCGTTGGCCGCGCCCCGTGGAATACCGGCCGGGATCTCCACGGGAATTGCCACTGGCGCAGGTGCCTGGCGCTCCGCAAGGAGCCTGGTGGTGAAGCGCTGCCCTTCAGAGAGCCGCTCCATCTCCACGGCCACCGTGTCGAGGTTGCGTTCGAGCGTCTCGAAGCGGTCGCGCAGACGCGCTTCCAGCGCCGCGGTTTCGTTCTGGGCCGTGTGCTTCCGGTTGAGCCAGCGCACGACTGCGCGCGAGATGGGCCACCAGATGAGGAAGATCGACAGCGTGGCCGGAATGGCCCACGCGATCTGTGTCGCCTCTCGGGGAATCACGTCGCGGAAGGGAATGACCTGCGTATTGCCCTCCTGCGTGAGCACGAGGCTGCCGTCGTTCATCGAGATGCTCACCGGACGACCCTCGTCGCTGGTGAAGACGATGGGCCCTCCCGGCGACGGCGGGTCAGCGGGGGCCGCGGGCGGCGGCGGCGCCTGACGGGCGTTGGTGGCGTTCACCGCACGTTCAGCATCCTGGATGGCGTTCTCGATGATGCGGTCGGCGTTGGCGCGCGCCTGCTCCGCGCTGCGGGCGGCCTGCTCGGCATTCTGCGCCGCACGCGCCGCGCTGGCGGCCTGGTCGCCCGACTGCCCGAAGTGCACCTTGATCACGACGCGCGGGGTCATCGCACACGCTCCGCCTCTGCCGGTGCCCGCTCGGCCAGCAGTTTCGTGGTGAAGCGCTGCCCTTCACTGATGCGCTCCACCTCGACGGCCACGGTTTCGATGGCCTGTTCGATGGCGACCAAGCGCTGTTCAATGAGCGTCTGCTGCCGGATCTCGTGGCGCCTCTCGAAACGCCGCGCCCACGCCTTCACCAGCGGGGTGCCGAGCGACATGACCGTGGCGGCCCCCATGATGATGCCCATCATGTCCACCAGTCCGTCCGGCAGCGCCTTGCGGCGCGGGGCCGCAGGTGGCTCCGCGGCAACGGCCGTCGCGGGGACGCCCTCGACGCTCGAGGTGATGATCTCGCCGGAAGGCGACAGTTCGATGCGCTGCACCGTCCCGTCGCTCTTCTTGGTGACGACAATGGACTTGCCGCCGCCGTCCTGTGGCTGGGTCGCCAGAGTGGCGTCCTGCAGTTGCACCGTCATGTGTTCCTCACGCCGTCACCGGCAGTCGCATCATCATGGTGGTCCCGCGCCCGGGTTCGCTGGTAACCTCGATCGTTCCGGCATGGGCCTGCACCGTCTGCTGGGCAATGGCGAGTCCCAGCCCCGTTCCGCCCGGCTTGGTGGTGACATACGGGTCGAAGATGCGGGACAGCGCCTCGGGGGCGATCCCGCATCCGGTGTCCCGTACGGTGATCACTACCTGCCGGGTTTCAATCGGTGGCGAAACCGTGTCGCCGGCACGGCCGACAGCCGGTCCGGCTGTGACCGCCACTTCAATCGTTCCACCGGGGGGGGTGGCGTCGACCGCGTTGAGTAGCACATTGGCCACGGCGCGCACCAACGGCTCGTAATACCCGCGCACCAGCGGCAGGTCGGGGGCGCAGTCCAGGGTCAGGGTGATCCAATCGGGGACGGTCGTTTCCGCCACGCGGGTGACCATTTCCGCGACATCCACCTCGGCGGCCGGCCCATCGGGGAGGCGACCGAACTGGGCGAAGCTCTTGGCCATGACCTCGAGGCGGCTGGCCTCCTCGGCCAGCACCTCGACCGTATCCTGCAACTCGTCGGGGGCGCTGCGCCGAAGCCGGTCCACGGCGAAGCGAATGGGGGTGAGCGGATTCTTCAGTTCGTGGGCAAAGCGGCGGGCCGATTCGCGAAAGGCGTCGGCGCGCTCGGCCTCGAGCGCGCGGCGACGGCCGACCTCCAGTTCGCTCGCCATGGTCCGCATGCCGCTGCGCAGCACCTCGAACTCCGGGGCCCCGCGGCGGCTGGTGTGCGGCGGAATCGGGCGGCCGCCGCGTATGAGCCCCGTCCAGCCCACCAATTCGTCGAGCGGACGACTCAGCTGCCGACTGAGGTGCCCGGCCACCCGCGACGCCCCCACGGCCACCAGCGCAATAGCGAGGACCGCGCCCAGGATGACCAGGCGAATGGAACGCCCGGTCACGAAGTCGAACCGTCGGGCGAGTTGCGCCGACTCGCGCAGCTCCGCCTGGTGGGCGTCGAGGGCGGCGCGCTGTTCGGCCGAGAGGGGGGCCGCCGTCACGATCCGGTAGCTGTCGTCGCCGCTCTTGGCGATGCGCTCCCACGCCGATCGGGCGGAGAAGAGGGAGAGCGTGCGGGTGGCCACACCAGCCCAGGCCAGCGTTACCGTGACCGTGGGAACGAGGGCAAAGAGCAGCAGCATGGCGAAGAGCCGGGTCCGAAAGGGCGCGCGCGATCCGGCGCGCGGTCCCGCGGTGCTGTCCGCCCCCGCTTCCGTCGCGGAATTCGACCCGTTCAACTTCCGCATCTCGTTCATAGTCGGTAATTTACGTGGCTGTACCCGATCCCGCGTCATGCTTGCCCATCTGGGTGGGCGTTCGCTTCACGGAGTGAGATGGCAGCATCGTGGTCCCTGGCCCCACTGATCGCCCGTCGTGCACAGGAGCACCCTGCGCGCGCGCTGGCGACCACCGGGCAACGGACATGGACATACGAGCAGGTGGATGCCCAGGCATCCTCCCTGGCGGCAGCCTTCTCCGAACTGGGACTGGGGGCAGGCGATCGCATCGCCGTGAACCTCCCCAACGGCGTGGAGTGGATCATCACCACCCTCGCCGCGGCCCGACTCGGTGCCGTGCTGGTTCCGGTGAATCCCACGCTGGGGGTGCATGACCTGCGCTACCAGCTGCGCCATGCCGAAGTCAGCGCCGTCGTCACCATCGAACGGTGGAACGGCGTCGACTTTCTTCAGCGGTTCGAAGAGCTGCTGGGCGACCTCCCCGATCTGCAGTACGTCGTCACGGTGGGGGAGGAGGATCTCTGGTACGACGACCGGATCTTCCAGTTCGAAGATCTCGTGTCGAGTGGCGCCGGGAAGCCGATACCGGTCGTGGCCGATGGTGACGATGCGCGCGATCTCGCGGTCGTGTACACGTCGGGCACGATGGGCAAGCCGAAAGGGGTGCAGCTGTCGCATCGCGCGCTCGTCGAAAACGCCGTCCGCACCGCGCAGGCCCTCGAGCTGTCTCCCGAGGATCGCGTGCTGACGGCGGTGCCGTTTTGTGCGGTGTTCGGCTTCAGTGCCATGCTCGGCACGATGGCCAGCGGTGCCACCCTGGTGCTGCAGCCGGCCTTCGAGGCGGCGGGGGCGCTCGCGCTCATCGCCGAGACGCAGGTCACGGTGCTCCACGGTGTGCCCACGCAGTATCACCTCCTCATGCGCGAGGAGGCGTTCGACCCGTCGCGGCTGCGCTCGCTGCGCACCGGTCTCATGGCCGGCAGTGCGGTGGCCGAAGCGCTCGTGCGCAGGGTGCGTCGCTGGTGCGACGTCCTCGTGGCGTACGGCCTCACCGAAACGGGCGCCGTCGTGACCATCACCCGCTTCAGCGACAGCGAAGCGACCCGCCGCGACTCGGTGGGCATCGCGCTGCCGGGGATCGAGGTGATGGCGATGGACATCATGACGGGACAGTTGCACGGACCCGAGGCGGTCGGCGAGATCGCTGTCCGCGGGTCCAACCTCATGCGCGGGTACCTGCGCATGCCGGCCGAGACTGCCAAAGTCCACACGCCGGACGGTTTCTTCCTCACCGGTGATCTTGGCATCATCGACGAGGACGGGATCGTGAGGATCCTCGGACGTCGCCAGGAAACGATCTCGCGCGGGGGCATCCAGCTCTATCCGCGTGAACTCGAAGATCGCCTGCGCGCGCATCCGGCAGTGGACGATGTCTGCGTGATCGGTGTGCCCCATGACGTCATGGGAGAACTGGTCTGCGCATGCATCGTGGCAGTGGAAGGGGCGGTCATCACGGGCGACGAGATCAAGCGATTTGCCCGGGATACCATGGCTGCCGACAAGGTCCCCGACCTCGTCCGCTTCTTCGACACGTTCCCCATGACGGGGAGCGGCAAGATCCGCCGACGAGAACTCGCGCGTGCCATCGCGCTGAGTGCGAATGCCCTGAGCGCCACGGCGCTGCACGCGAACGCGCTCGATCACCCAGTATCGTATCCAGGCTAGGCTGTCATGAGTCGTCATCCATCCCGGTCGGGCGCATCGTCGCCGACCCGTTCCATTGCCCCGTTCCATCGCGGCCCCGCGTCGGTCGCTCCCATGGCCCCGGTGGCCCAACCCAATGTCGCGCCGCCGGCGCACGCGCCGAATGCCGCGCTGCTCATCGACTTCGACAACGTCACGATGGGCATCCGCTCCGACCTGCAGGAGGAGCTCAAGAACCTCCTCTCGTCGGACATCGTGAAGGGCAAGGTCGCGGTGCGCCGCGCCTATGCCGACTGGCGCCGCTATCCGCAGTACATCGTGCCGCTCACCGAGGCGAGCATCGACCTCATCTTCGCGCCCGCCTACGGCTCGGCGAAGAAGAACGCCACCGACATTCGCCTGGCGATCGACGCGCTCGAACTGGTGTTCACGCGCCCCGAGATCGGCACGTTCGTGCTGCTCAGCGGCGACTCCGACTTCTCGAGCATGGTCATCAAGCTCAAGGAGTACGGCAAGTACGTGATCGGCGTGGGCATTCGCGAGTCGTCGAGCGACCTGCTGGTCATGAATTGCGACGAGTACTACTCGTACAACGCGCTCGCCGGCCTCGTGAAGACGGGGGAGGACGAGACCACGCGCTGGGATCCGTGGGAGCTCGTAACCGAGGCGGTGGGGCGCATGAAGCGGAACGGCGACGTCATGCGCAGCGATCGCCTCAAGCAGGTGATGCAGGAGATCGACGCGTCGTTCGACGAGAAGAACTTGGGCCACCCGAAGTTCTCGCGCTTCGTGCACGAGGCGCAGCAGCGTGGGCTCCTGAAGGTCACCAAGCTCGAGAGCGGCCAGCTCGAAGTGGATGTGCCCGACGGCACGGTGGGGGCAGCCGTTGCCGCCGCGCCGACGGCGCCGGCCGATGATCGCCTCGATCGCGAAGGGCGTGAGGAGCGCGAACGCCGCGGCCGCCGCGGTCGTCGCGGGCGTGGTCGCGATCGCGGCGAACGTGAGCGGGAACCGCGCGACGGGGAACTGGCCGATGAGGGCGCCGAGCGTGGCGCCGACGTGGATGTGGCGCTCGACGAGACGGCCGAGATCCCCGTGCCGGTGGGCGAAACGATCGATCCGCAGACGGTGATTGCGGCGCTCGGCATTCGCCCGTTGCCGGTGGCCTCCGACACCGTTGAGACGACGCCGGCTGATGCCGCCGCGGTCGCGGAGGCGCGCGCCGAGGGGCGCGGCGACCGTGGGCGTCGCGGTCGCGGCCGGGGGCGTGATCGGTTCCGCGACCGTCGCGACGACGGCGAACCGACCGTTGCCGACGCGCGTCCCGAACCGCGGGCGGGCGGCGAAACGGCGCGCCCCGACGTGGCGCCGGCGTTCCGCAGCACGGATGTCTCCGATGCCATCGGCCGCAGCGGCGAACGACTCACCCGCGGCGACGCGTTCGACCTGGTGCGGCGGGCGGTCGAGTCGCTCGTCTCGGGAGATCAGGTCACCACGGCAAGCGCCGCCCGCCAGCGGGCGTTCGAACTGCTCGGCCGCGACAGTGAGTCACTGGCCACACGCATGTTCGAACGGGTGCTGCAGGACGCACACGACGCGAACATGATCGATCTGCGCCGCCGCGGCGACGACTGGGAAGTGGCGCGCGCGGCGGACGCGGCGAGCATCGTGGACCAGCTCAAGGCGGTGGATGACCAGCAGAAGGCCGAGGCTAAGGCGGCGCAGGCGCTGCTGCCGGCCGCGCCACGCGGCATGGGCGCGCGGGGCATTGGCGGGCGCGGCAAGGGGCCGGGGGCCCCGCCGCCGGGACTGCTCATGGTAGGGGTGGTGGGGGCGGCCAAGCCCGGCACGGGGGGGGCATCGGTGGCGGCGGCGACCGAGGCGGCGTCTGTGGCGGCG
The DNA here is from genome assembly GCF_027531815.1 of Gemmatimonas sp. Taxonomy (NCBI): domain Bacteria; kingdom Pseudomonadati; phylum Gemmatimonadota; class Gemmatimonadia; order Gemmatimonadales; family Gemmatimonadaceae; genus Gemmatimonas; species Gemmatimonas sp. The sequence continues at coordinate 569,428 of NZ_JAPZSK010000004.1, forward strand.
ACTGCCGCGCCCAGCACCGCGCCAGCGGTGGCGTCGGTCACGGCGTTGGCTGCCGCGCCCGCTCCGGTGGCGGAAAGCGCCGTGCCGGCCAAGAAGGCGGCCAAGGGGCCAGCCAAGAAGTCCGCTAACGCGCCGGCCAAGACACCGGCCAAGACACCGGCCAAGACACCGGCCAAGACGCCGGCCAAGACGCCGGCCAAGACGCCGGCCAAGACACCGGCCAAGACGCCGGCCAAGAAGGCGCCGGGCGCCAAGAACGCGGCGGTCAAGAAGGCGGCGCCAGCGAAGAAGGCGGCAAAGAAGCGGTAGGGGTGGTTTGGACCACCAACGGGGAGGCCGATGTGGCCTCCCCGTTTTGCGTTCGGGTCGTGGTCGGGGGTGTGGTCGCGGCACTGCCACGACGGTCGGGGTACGGCCACAGCGGTCGGGGCACCGCCACCACGGTCGGGGTCTTCCTCCAGTCGGGGTTTGGGCCCGGGTCGGGGTCTTTAGGGCAGTCGGGGTCGGGGCTCCGGTCTGGCCGACGCTGCGCT